>DAIDTM010000228.1 GCA_027457205.1 Anaerolineae bacterium
GCCTCGCCCCTACATCGCCGATAATCTCTTCCAGCGTCGTGTAGCGGTCGGCGGAAAGGATCGCGTAGAGCGCCTCGAGCGCGCGCGGAAACCCGCGCGTTCGGACGCGCGCGCGGTCCAGCAAGGCGTCGGGCGCGTCGCGGAGATGCGCCTTGCCGTCCGCATCCATCTCACGCAGGATATTCTCCGCATAAGGCGAATCCAGCCCTTCATCCAGATGGATCGTGGCGTGGCGACCCGGCTGCACGAGCGCGAGGTCGTGCGGCGCGACGCGCGTCGTGAGGATTAGCTTGACCGCGTGATGCGGCGCGTTCAACAGCGCGCGCAACGCCTCGTCCAGCTCCGCGTCGGTGATGCAGCACGCGGTCGAATCGACCACGCTCTCGAAATTGTCGAGCAGGACGACGACGCGTCCGGCGGGGAACGCGGCGAGAAGCGCGAACATTTTCGATTCGGTCGATACTTTCGGATCGCGGTACAGCGCGTCGAGCGATTGGGCGGTATCGGCGGGCAGCAGCCGGCACAGATCGGCGAAGAGGTTGGGCGTGTTGATCTGCCGCGTGCCAACCGCGCTGAGGTAGACAATGCCATCCACGCGCATCTCGCCGAGGTCGTCCGGCAGTTGTCCGCTTTCCAACGCTTTGAGGAGGCGGCAGACCATTGCCGTCTTGCCGATGCCGGCGCGCCCGTTGATGGTGAGCATCCGCTTGGATTCGTCGCGCAGAAAATCGCGGATGAGCGCGTTTTCCTTGTTGCGGTCTTGAAAGTAACCCGGCGCGGTCGCCGGCGGCGGGTTGATAAATCTCGTGCGCGAGACGCCGCTCACCGGCTTCGCCGGCTCGCGCTCGCGTTCCAAGCCGGCGGCGATGCTCTTTTCTGTTTTCTCTGCGGCGGCTTGAGGATTTTCGATCGCCGCGGTCTGATCAGCGATCTGTTTGTGGAGGAGATCGATATCGGCTTGGATGCGCGGGCGGTCGGCGTCAGAGGCGCGTTCGAAATCGCGTTCCGCGTCGCGCAAGCGGTACTTGAGCGTTTGCAATTCGCCTTCCGGCGAGTGCAGCCATTCCAAATCCTTCCGCAATCGCGAGACCGACGTTGTAATCGCCGGCGAAATCGACGTACTGGCGCGAGGCGATGCGGAATGGCGCGCTGGCATCGGCGTGCAGACGCACAAGCAGAATCGGCTTTTTGTATTTGAGCGCGGCGATCCATTCCGGTTTGCAGTTGGACTCTTCCGTCACGCTGTCGCGCGACATGACGAAAATCAAACTGTCGCAGTCTCGGATCGCCTGGTTGACTTGGGCGTCCCAATCGCCCGCGCTCGCGTGCAGTTCGCGCCGAAAAATCCAAACCGGAAACGACGGCGGACCGCTTTGCAAATCGTCCGCAAGTTTGAGCGCGAATTTCTCTGCGTCAACCGCAGAGTACGAGATAAAGTTGAGACCTGGCATCGTTGCCTCCGCATTCCTCTATCCGCCTTTTTGGCAAAATACTGCCTACTGGCTACTGCCAACTGCCGACTGCCTTCTTCCCCACACCCATCCGACCGCGCCGACGATAGCCGCTTCCACAATCGTCAGCCCGGCGAGGTAGAGCGCGGTATCGAACCAGAAG
>DAIDTM010000229.1 GCA_027457205.1 Anaerolineae bacterium
GAACGCGATTGGCTGAAGAACGCCGTCAAGTATTTCGACGACGCGCGCGTGGCGGCGATCGGAGGACCGGCGGTGACGCCGGCGGCAGACACTTTGCGTCAGCAGGCGAGCGGCGCGGTGTACGTTTCGTTTCTCGGCGGCGGCAATTACGCATACCGCTACTTGCCCAAGCAAGCCAAAGAGGTTGACGATTATCCAACTTGCAATCTGCTCGTCCGCCGGTCAGTATTGCAGCAGCTTGGTGGATTTGACACGACGTTCTGGCCCGGCGAGGACACCAAGTTGTGTCTGGACATTATCAAACGCGGAATGAAAATCATCTACGCGCCAGACGTTATCGTCTACCATCACCGGCGGCCGTTGTTCCGCGGACATCTGCATCAAGTCCGCAACTATGCGATGCACCGCGGCTATTTCGTCAAACGCTTTCCGGAAACGTCGCTGCGCCCATCGTACTTTCTGCCAACGCTGCTTGTCGCCGGTATGATCGTCGGGGCGGTGGTATCGCTGTGGATTCCGGGTTTGGTGTGGCTGTACGCGGCGGGAATCGCGGCGTATCTGTTCGCCGCGTTCATCTCCGCCGCGATGGTGAGTCAGAGCGTGCGTTTGACGATTCTGGCAGCGTTGGGTATAATCGCGACGCACTTGACCTACGGCGTCTGGTTCGTCGTGGGATTGCTCGCGCCGCGTTTGAGCGAAGAGCAGGCAGAGTGAGTGTTCGATTAAAGGAGTCTCGCGATGAAAATCGCAGTCGCATATCCGCCGATGGAGTCGCCGAAAGGCACGCCACTGCTGTCGCAGAATCGGCAATTCCAGTACTTTAACGCGCCAACATACGTTTATCCGATGGTGCCTGCCTACACGGCGAGTTTGCTCAAGGCAAACGGTTATGACGTCCTTTGGCTGGACGGCATCGCGGAGCAGTGGACGTACGCGCGTTTCGTCGCCGAAGTCGAGCGCGAGCAGCCCGACTTGATGGTTATGGAGACCAAGACGCCGGTCATCAAAAGTTCGTGGAACATCGTCGCAGACCTGAAAAGCCGGTTTCCAAAGATGCAACTCGCTTTGGTCGGCGATCACGTGTCGTGGAATCCGCAAGAGACATTCGAGCATTGTCCGGTCGATTATATTCTCACCGGCGGCGACTATGATTTTCTCTCCCTTAGTCTGGCGAATCACTTGAGTCGCGGCGCGGCGCTGGAAGGCGGCATCTGGTGGCGCGAGAACGACGGCGCGGTTCGCAATTCTGGTGCGCAAGATATGAAGGGACATCGACTCGACGACTTGCCCATCATCGACCGCGAATTGACCAAATGGAAGCTGTACGCTTACGAGAACGGCAATTTCAAGTACACGCCGGGGACATACACTTACGCCGGACGCGATTGCTGGTGGGGTCGGTGCACGTTCTGCGTCTGGGAATTTAATCTGTACCCGCAAGGCAGTTATCGCATCCACTCTGCAGAGAGGATGCTGAGCGAAGTCGAGTCGCTCATCAATCTCGGCGTGCGCGAGATTTTTGACGATACAGGCACGTTGCCGGCGGGGGCGTGGCTGAAGAAATTCTGTCAGGGGATGATCGATCGCGGCTATAACCGGCAGCTTCGTTTCGGTCACAACATGCGTTTCAATCTGCTCACCAAAGACCAGTACGATTTGATGGGTAAAGCCGGCTTTCGATTCATCCTGTACGGTTTGGAATCGGGTAATCAGAAAACGCTAGATCGATTGGACAAGGGCGTGGTCGCCGTCAAGATCGAAGAGGAACTGCGCTGGGCGAAGGGTGCGGGACTGGCGCCGCACTTAACCGTGATGATCGGCTATCCGTGGGAGACGGCGGAAGATTCGCAGCGCACGGTCGACTTTGTGCACGATCTGTTCGCGAAGGGATTGGTCGATACGCTGCAGGGCACGATCGTCGTGCCGTATCCCGGCACGCCGTTATATTACCAGTGCAAGGAAAATGGCTGGCTCAAGACAGAAGACTGGGATCGATATGATATGCGGGAATCGGTGATGCGGAATCCCATTACCGACGAGCAAATCCGCGGCTATGTGCAGCAGCTCTACACCGCGTTTGTGAGTCCGCAATTCATCGCGCGCAAGATGCTCTCGATCCGCAGTCTGGAAGACGTCAAGTTCTTCACCACAGCAGGCGTCAAGGTCATCGGGCATTTGACGGACTTCAAAAAGAAGCAAGCGAGTGGGGTCGATCAATAGCGACCCGAGCTGACGCAGGCACGGGAAATTAGCGGCAGGGGCAAGGTTGGGCGTCGTGTCCTTGCCCCTGTTTGGTTTTAATAGAGGGCTGGTTCAAAATCACGAGCAAATTGAGGGTTGGTGTACCCAATGGCAGTCGATGGGACCACAACGGCAGGATTTCCTAGAATCTCTATTGTCATCCCAACGTACAACGAAGAAGAGAACATTGAGAGATGCCTCAAGGCGATCTTTGAGCAGGATTATCCTGTGGATCTACTTGAGGTCTTGGTGGTTGATGGCGGATCGACGGATCGTACGGTTGAATTAGCGCAACAGTATCCGATTTTTTATGTGCACAATCCCAAGAAACTGGCGGAAGCGGCGAAGATCTTGGGTTTCTCTCGCGCGACTGGCGAGCTGTTCCTGTACCTAGACGCCGATCTATTCTTGGCGAGCAAAGCTTGGCTCTCCAGATTGGTCAAACCTCTGGTGGAAGATCCCACGATTATCGGCGCGTTCACCCGATTCATTCCGGAGAAGATGGATCCCGGAATAAATCGGTATCTCTCGTACCATGAATTCCATCTCGATCCGCTTTTGGAGTTCATCTGCTATCCGCTCGCCAAGACCTTTCGAGAGGATCGGAAGGACTATCAAGTATGCTGGTTCGAGGTTGGCAAGATTCCTCCGGTCGGCATTTGCGTTTATCGCCGGCTGCCCTTGAGAGAATTGGTCAACCCGACAGAAGACCTCGTCTGGGAAGATATCGGGATGCCGGTGATTCTGGCGCGCGCGGGTTATCACCGGTTCGCGTACATCGAAGATGCCGGCATGTACCATCTGACGGTCAAAAGCGTGCGCGAATTGATGCGGCAGAAGCGGCGCGACGTAACCCAGATCTTTCTCCCGGTGGTGGACAAGCGTCTTGTCACCTATATTGATTTTAATCGACCGGTCGACACCATCAAGCTGGCTGGGTGGGTGATCTACGCTAACCTTATGATCCCTACCATTTTCAAATCGATTTGGAAAACGCTCAAGTATCGCGATCTCGCCTGCCTCTATGAGATCATCGTCACCCCGCTCGTGACCGATTATGTGGTTTTGCTTTTTCTGACGAATTCCAATGGTCAGCGTTTGCTTCGCCGGCTAGCGAATCGGCTGCTGGGGCGTCGCTGATGCGATTATGGATAATGCCAAGCCAATCATCATACTAGCAAATGCTATGACACGAGGGGATACGGTAAGTGGAGCAGACAGAATATTCATCGAGTTTGCTCGACGATGGCAATCACATCACAGAATTACCATTGTCACGAACACTGCTGGCGTACAAATGCTTCAAGCGCAACAACTGGAAGGGGTTAATCTGGTTGTTTCTCCAACGCATGGCTTGGATCGACTGGGCATTCTGCCGGCATATCTGATTCGGACGATTTGGGGAATCTTCTCGTTCTCTCTATCCAGACATGATCAAGTCTTGGTCTATTCCTCTTCTGATTTCTGGCCCGATTCGATTCCGGCGTTCTTCAAGAAATTGATCCATCCCACCGCGCTGTGGATTGCCGGTTTCTATTTATTTGCGCCGCGCCCCGGACAATCGGATTCGCCGTACCGTGGCAAATATTGGCTCACCGGCTTGTTCTATTGGCTGACGCAATTGCCGGCGTACTGGCTCATTCGACATTTTGCTGATATGGTTTTTGTAACGAGCGACCCGGACGTTCAAAAGTTCACTACACCAAGACGCGGACAGAATCGGGTCGTTGTTGTGCGCGGCGGTGTAGACACTCAAGCGGCGCAAGAGTACTTGAGTCGTGGTGTGGCTTTAGCCAAAAAGAAATACGCGGCGTGCTTTGTAGGAAGATTCCATCCGCAGAAGGGTGTATTAGAGTTGGTGGACATCTGGCAACTCGTCCATCGGAAAAAGCCAGATGCGAAACTCGCGATCATCGGCGTCGGGGTACTGGAAGAAGAGTTGCGGGAAAAGATCGCCGCGGCGGGCTTGACCGACAACATCGATTTACTAGGTTTTAGGGACGGCGACGCGAAATACGAAATCTTCAAACAAAGCAAAATTGTTGTCCACCCCGCGATCTTTGATAGCGGCGGTATGGCAGCATGCGAGGCGATGGCGTGGGGATTGCCGGGAGTGAGTTTTGACTTGGAAGCTCTCAAGACGTATTATCCCCAAGGGATGCTAAAGACGCCTTGTTTTGATCTCGTGCAGTTTGCGGAGAATGTTCTCCGCCTACTGGATGATTCGGAATTGTACGCGCGCACGCGCCAAGCCGCGATTGCCTGGGCGATGGAATGGGACTGGGACAAGCGGGCAGTTGTCGTTCTGGCGCAAATCCGTAAAGAACTGGGCGGAAGTGAGATAATCACTTGAGGGCAGAGAGCATAGAGTCGAAACAAAAGGACAATTCAAAGCGATGGGCAGAACGAGCGCTGCAGTTTGCGCCTTACCTGATCTTCGCTGCGCTTGCCGTTTGGGCGTTGCGCGATGTTCTTACGACGCCCGGCATTATCGGGCATCAGTGGGACTGGGAAATATCCGCTTTTCCGGATCAGGCTTGGCGACAGGCGCTGGATCGGCTTTGGGTTTGGGATGACTATATCGACGCTGGTGCGTATTATCCGATCAAGTCTCCGTACTATTATCTTCTGACATTACCTCTGAGTCTCTTCGGCGGCGAGGTTCAAAGCAAATCCCTGGTGGTCTTGCTGCTCTGGCTGTCCGCCGGTACGATGTACCTCTTTGTCCAACGCGGCTTGCGACTGAATATCTTCTGGAGCACAATCACCGGCATCTTCTACATGTTCTCGCCAGTCACTTACAGCCGACTGATCGCCGGGCATCTACCGATTGTGCTCGGCTACGCATTGCTGCCGTTGCTAGCTCTCTTCTGTGTGCAAATTGTAGAAGATAAGCGTGGCTTGCCGCTCAGTCTAGTCGTTGCGGCAGGCATGGTGTTGGGCTTGGAGCAAGCCCTGCACCAAAGTTTGTTGGTGATCGCATCCGTCGTTGCTGCCGTGCTATTGTTCTTGGGAATGACCACGACGACAATCAGGAAAGTATTCGCCTCGATAGTTGCGGTATTCGTCATCGGCATACTGCTGAATGTCTCTTGGGTACTCCCTTTTGGCGTTGGCTACTTGTCTTCTGGCAGTATTTTTCATGGAGGATCGAACCAGCCGACAGAACAAATTACGGCTGCCGGGATCGTTAATTGGCGCGGCTATCTGCTCGGTTATACCAGTCTGCCGATGCAGGATGCCATGCGTTTAACCACCGACAAGAATCCTTGGCCCACCGAATATCTCTATCCTGTTCCGGGTAACCTCAGCGCGTTCTGGCTCGTGGTCAGTTTTCTGTTGCCATTGCTGGCGTTTGTTTCATTATTGCGCCGCGACGCGCTGCCGCGGTCCGTAGTTGCGCTTTGGGTTTTGGGATTGTTAGGGATTGTCTTGATTTCCGGGATTCAAACGCTGGCGGGCGCTACCATCTATGATTTGCTCAAGCGGGTTGCGTTCCCGATTTGGGCAGAGTTTGGAAATGCAGTCCGCGCGCTGCCGTTGGTCGTCCTGGCGTACGCTGCGCTCATTCCGTTTTCGTTGCAGCACCTGATCGATCGAATCATAGCGTGGGGACAAAGTCGGCGCTGGTCGCTTCGCTACGAGCGCGTGATTGCGATGGTTGTGGTCGCCGCGCTGGGCGTTTGGACCTCGCCGTTTATCGCGGATGAACTGGTCCGACCAAATCCGATGTCGCTGACATTGATGCAATACCCAGTGCAGCCGGCAGACCGCGCGTTTTACGATTTTATGAAAGTAAATCCAACCGATGCGCGTATGACCGTTATCCCACCGCCCGGCATCTGGGGCGCGGCGGTTGGCGGATGGGACTGGGAGGTAGGCGCAACGCCGCCGCGTCCCAAGTTTCTCGCGCCGAGTTACAATCCGGACGTCTGGCACGACGCGTCCGATTTTGGGTTCGTGTCGGCGAATACGCGCGCGGGTAAACTGTTAGGACTGGCAGCGGTGCAGTACGTTGTCTATCCTTACGCCCAGTTTTTCGACCACAGCCCCCTCAAGCCGTTGTTCGACGCTCGCCTCGCGCGCCAACAAGACCTGCAGCCGGTGACCTTGCCGTTTACCGGTACAACGATCTATCAGAACGACGCCGCGTTGCCGCGCATCTATACGACCAACCAATCCGTCGCCGTGGCGGGTGACAGCGATTTGCTGACTCCGCTTTCCACGACACCGTACTTTTCGCGCGCGCCGGTATTCTTCTTCTCCGCGCAGCAGCCCACATCCGCATGGCAATCGCTGACTGCGCGATCCGCCGCTACGCTTGCGTCGATTGACTTTACGCCGGCTGTTACAACCGTGACACCGCTGGCGGATACCGCTGCTGCCGCACCTGTTACCGATCCGATGGCTTACCTGGCGGCGTTGCCTCAGGATTCTATCGGCTCGGTTGGAACGCTTGCGATTACGCACGCGGGGCAGTACGTCGTCAACATCAGCGCGAAAGCGATCCCTGCATTCGATGCTAACGCCGGTCTTGTCTTTACTCAGACAGTTCCGTTCTTGACCGAAGCGCCGCAGCAGGGAACGTGGCAGATTGAGCCGGCATCGCCGCCGCTCCGGTCCGATTTATCGTTTTCCGCCGATGTGCCGTACAGCGTCCGCGCCGGCAATCCCAGTGGAATCGACGCATCGGTCTGGCTTGACGATTCAACGCAGAGCGATCCGTATGCCGAGGTGGCGCGCGCGGTGCCGCCGTTCGATTTGCACGACATGCCGAACATCGAGCTGGTTTCGCAGGCGCAAGACCAAACGACTCAGATGATCAAGGTTCGTCTGGGACTGGCTTTCAACGGCGGCAACACGGTTGATGCGTGGTGGACGCTGCCGGTTGTTCCTCGCACAGATTGGACGACGAGCCGGGTTGCACTACTGGACGGGGTCAAGAGTGATTTTCCCACCCAATCGGATTTCCGCGTCGTCGCCGTCGCGCTGCGTTTTACCAAGCGCCCCAAGGTGAACCTGGCGCAGGCAGGGCAGATTGGCTTGTACGCATACCAGGTCAAGTCGCTCAGTTTCTACTCCGATCAATCGACGCGTGCGCTTTCAGTCGATCTGGCGGCTCCGCCGGCGAATTCAGTTCTGCTGCCGCAAGTCGCCTCAAGCGTGGCTGGCATCTCCCTGACTTGGCCGATTTCGACCAACGCGCCGGTGCGCGTGAGCCGCGCGCTGCCAAACATTCCCAGCGATCAGCAGCCGGCGTATGCGTTGAGTTATCAGGTAGATGGACCTGCGACGCTCGCGGTTGATCTGCGCGTCATTGGCACGGATGCCGCGGGCGCGTCGCAGAGCATCGCGTTGGAGCCGCGCGTGCTGCCGCCGTTCTCGCATGGTACGTTGTTGATCGATGTGCCGCAGCCCTTTACCGCGACGCGGATCGAATTGACGGCGAGCAAAATGATTGGCACAGCAGAGCCGCGCGCGACGACGTTGACGCTCGAGCAATTTTCTGTGGCTCGTCGGCAAGCTCAACCCTATGCCAACGCGCGCCCATCTGCACCGGATTTGAAGGTTGACGGCGAATCAGTCGTGCTGTCGCCAATGCCGTCGGACGCGAGTCGCACGGGCGCGTGGTTCACCAGCCCTGCGATCGATCTCGCTCAGGGTAATCACTCGATCGCCATTGGTTATGCGGACGCGACGACGCCGTACCGGGTGGACGTCGTCACGGTTGCGCCAGCACACGCCGTCCTGCCGGCGTTGCCCGCGCCAACCGTTACCTTTCGTGAGATCAACCCAACGCGTTTTGTCGCGTACGTCGAGAACGCGACAGCGCCGTTCTTTCTCGTCTTTAGCGAATCCTTCGACGCGGGTTGGGAGGCGCGCATTCTGAACGGCGGCGTCGCTGCGCTCGCGCCGCACTGGTACGACCAATCGGCGCTGCTAAGCGGTTTGTTCCAAGCCCGTCAGGGCATGGCGACCCCCGATCACTATCTGGCGAATGGTTTCTCCAACGGATGGTACATCACCCAGACCGGCAGTTACGATGTCGTGATCGAGTTTATGCCGCAGCGGTTGTACGAAACCGGGCTTGTTCTCTCGTTCGGCACGCTCATCGCGTGCATCATGGTTCTGTTTGTCGTTCGACTCAGGCGGCGTGTTGTTTAGGATATCGATAGTTCTCTCTCTGTTGATCGGATGCATCGTTGGCGCGGCGTCGGCAGGACTGGCGCATTTGATCGATTTCTTTGCCGGCGGCGCGTTGCCTACATTGCCGGTTGCGCTCGCGCAAGCCGCGCTCGCCGGCGCTGCCTTTGCGTTGGCGATACTGCCGGCGTTCCGCGCCCGCATAACTCGACAGACCGATGACGCCGCGATCGTCCGCCGCGTGGTGATTACCAGCACGGCAGCATTCGCGCTCGTTCTCACGCCGCTGCTGTTGATCGATGCTACGGCGTCTGTGCGCTGGCTGCTCACCTTTTACGCGCTGGCGTTGACTTGCGGCTGGCTCGCCGACAAGTACCTGCTGCCACGTGTCACGTCCGCGCGCGAAACGCGTTTCGCCGAATATCTGGACGCAGTGCCGCACGCCGCATTTGTGATTGCCGCGCTTTGCTTGATCGGTTTGACGATGGTCCTGATGTTGGCGAACCAGTTGATCGTCGTCAATCGGTTGGCGAACTGGGCGTTTGGTTTCTTGATTTTGGGTGTAGGACTCGCGACTTGGCATTGGATCGCACCGCCGAATCCTTTCACCCAATGGTTGCGGTATTTGCCGAACATTGGCTTGGTGGTGTTGATCGTCTCACTTTTGATCGTCGGCTATTACCCTGCGCTGAGCGCGCCGAGCCGCGTCATCGCGAGTTTCAATGTGGATGTCGTGCCAAGTTTTCTGGCAGGTCGTTTCGGTGACGGTGATGTTTTGATTTCTGACAGCCCGCAATTGAAATTGGCTTCTGTACCCGGCGCGCCGCGTCCGTACCTTGATCTTCAGCCGACGGCGCGCGGCACGGCGCTCTGGGACGATCTCTCTCGCGCGCTGAAAGACAAACACCGCGTCTTTTGGGTTAACGTGCCCGATAGCGCGTCCGATCCGCAGCAAATCCTCGCGGCGTACCTCCAAGCCAATGGATGCTTGGACGATATTTCTGCCACGATCTTGCCAGTCAAAGTTTACGAGTTGCAGCAGCCGTTGACGCCGCCGCGCGTGTTGCCGCCGGCGCTCGCCGCGCACGCGGTAGACGCGTTCCGTTCCGCGCAGGTGGACTTGGGCGCGATTCGGATGACCGGTTTCAGTTTCGAGCCGACGGCGTGCAGTCATAGCGATGTTGCCGTCGCGCTGCGCTGGCAACTCGCCCAGCGGACGCAATCGCCGCTCAAAGTTTCGGTGCGCCTGCTAGATGACCGAGGCAGACAAATTCAATCGCAGGATTTCTACATCACCGATTTGCAGAACAAGACGACCGATCAATTGCCGGCGGGCACACAGTTGTTCAGTTACTATCTCGTCGCCATTCCGGCAGGGACGCCGCCGGGCAACTACACGCTCGCGGTGGGAGTTTATCCAGCTGGTGCGTCTCAGCGGCTGCATGTGAACAGCACAAGCGGCGTCGTCAGCGCGCTGGCGGATGACGTGATGCTGGGACAGGTGCAGGTCTATCGCGCGGAGGATTATCAAGCCGATCCGTACCAGACGCTTCAGGACCCGAATCTGATTCAGACAAAAGTAGAACTGCGCGATGGACTACGCCTCGACGCGTATGGCGTGAACGCCGCATCTGTTTTGCCAGGCGACAAGGTGAGCGTGACCGCGCGCTGGCGTGCCCTGCTCGGTTCGCTTCCCCCGTACACCGTGCGTGTGCGTTTGGTGCAGGGCGAGAACATCATCGCCGAAACGTCGGGTGCGCCGGCAGACGGTACGTATCCGACGAACCTGTGGCGCGCCGGTGAATCGGTGGTGGATCGATGGGACTTGCGCGTGCCGCCGGAGACAATGGGAGGCAAAGCCCAGTTGGAGCTTGGGGTAGACGGCGGCAGAACGCTTTATCTCGCCGATATCGATGTCGCCGCGATCACGCACACGTTTCAGATTCCATCGCTGCGCTATCCGGTGAGCGCGGCGTTCAGCGGCGTGGGCGATTTGATCGGCTACGATCTGGAACAAACTACGATCACACCAAACAATCCGATCGCGCTCACGCTGTACTGGCGCGCCGGAGCATCGACCGTTGACAAGAATTATACCGTCTTTGCGCAGTTGCTCGCCGCCGATGGGCACTTGATCGCGCAAAGCGATAGCGCGCCGGCTGATGGGCAGCGCCCGACGCGCGGCTGGGTGAAGAATGAGATTATAGTCGATCGGCACGAGTTAAATTTTATCGACAAGACGTACCGGGGTAACGCAACGTTGATCGTCGGACTATACGATCCGGCGACGCTGGTGCGCGTGCCTATTCAAAACACCACCGCCGATTTTCTGAAACTACCGGCAGCGATTCAAGTGACGGCGCCGTAACCCAATGAACATTGAATCGGTCATCGACGCGGAATATACCGACGCGGTCGACGCACGGCTTGCTTCATACGATGCTTACATCGAGTATCAGATGCAAGAGGCGCGCCGAGCGGTCCCGTTCCTGTCACGTTTTTTTTCGATTCAAGGCGCGCGCGCGCTCGAGATCGGAACCGGGCGCGGCGGCAAGGGCATTGCCTACGCGTGCGCGGGAATGAACGTGACCGCGCTCGACGTGGACGCGTCTGCGCTGGAACTGGGCGCGCACGCGGCGCGCACGCGGAATGCTAACATTCGTTTTCTGGTCGGCGATGGCACGCGCCTGCCGTTCCCGGCGGAGTATTTCGACGCGGTTCTACTCGATAGCGTGATCGAACATGTGCGCGATCCGCAGGCGCTGCTGAACGAGTGCCAGCGCGTCCTGAAACGCGGCGGCATCGTCTTTGTGGTTTTTCCGCCCTTTTACGGACCGCTGTCCGGACACATCGACGATTACGTGATGATTCCGTGGTTTCATCTGCTGCCGCGCGCGGTAGTCCAGCGCAAGCTGCTCTCGATCCGCAAGCCGCAGGGTATTCTCTCGCCGCGCGATGCGTTCGACGTTTACGCGACGCTCAACGGTTTGACGATTTTCCAGTTCAAGCGAATGGCGCGTCGCGCCCAGTTGGCGTTCGCGTATTGCCGCGTGCGTCCATTTCTGACGCATCCGGGTACGCGGCTGGCGGTTGGTGCATTGGCAGCGCTGCGACATCCGCCGCGCGTCCAGAACTTGCGCGCGGTATTCGCACGCGCTCGGCGCGAGTTTCAGCTGGGTACGGCGTTGCTCTTTATCCTGTTGAGCGTCATTGCGCCGCTGGTGTTTGTCCCGGTCGCGCAAGAGATCGCGGCGGGTGGTTGCAAAGCCGTGCTGCGCAAATCGTCATGATCCAGTTTGCACGGGTCACTGAATACGGATTCCTCTGAGGCATATCGGATTGAACAGACAAACACTGGTACTCGTGCTGATTGGCTTGGCGCTACGGCTGTTCTTGATTTTTCCCGGACCACTAACGTCCAAAGTCGAGTTCTTTACCAATTGGGCTGACCTGCGGAATTATTATTGGCCCGCGCAGACGGCGTTGACCGGTGCGAATCCGTACGCGCTGTGGGCGAGCGGCAAGTCCGGCGAGTTTCGCGCGGATATGGAACCACTGGAGCTGCTGGTCTACACGGCGACCGTCGCGGTATGGAACAATATGCGCGCGATTCAGATGCTCTTCGCCTTGTTCGACGCGATCAATATCGCGTTGTTGGGATTGCTGCTCAAGAACTCGCCGCTGCGATTGCCGTTCCAGATTTTTTACGCGCTGGGACCGCTCACCGTTTACAATCTTGTCCTCGTTCCGGAAGACAAGACGATTGTCCTGACGCTGACGTTCGTATTGTTCTATCTACTGACGCTGCCGCGTGATCTATCGTGGCGCGTGTCGCCGGGGACGCTCGTCGTGATTGTCGCCGCGCTGATCGGATCGTTCAAGTGGCTCAGCGCTTTCTACCTGCTACCGCTGCTTCTGTTTGTCTCGCAGGATGTTCGTGCGTTCGTCAAGAACGGTCTGCTTTTCGGCGCGGTCGTCGCGCTGTCGCATCTACCGTGGATCCCGGCGTGGCTGTACGTATACGAATTTCGATTCACGCGCGTGACCGCGCCGATGCACGTCTCGCTGTCGGCGTTGCTGAACGCGCTGGGCTTGTTCAACAAGACCGCGATCCTCGGCGCGGCGGTCGTCGCCATGCTGGCGATTTACGCGCTGTTCTGGTTCAAGCGTATTGACATTTTCGAGACGATTGCGCTCTCGGTGATGGTCGGGGTTCTGTGGACGCCCGATATGGATCCGGTGCACCTGTCGTTAGTCGTCATATATCTTTTACTGGTGGTCGATTGGACGAGCCGGGCGCGCTTGCTGACTGTTTGGGGCTTGAGCGCGTGGGGCGCTGCGGTTTACGCGATTTCGACGCGTACGGGCTACGCGCGCTACGGTTTGCCCGATCTACGAATCGTCACCGGCGTCTACGGCTCGCTGCAGATGATCGTACTCTCGTACCTCTTGTTCGTCGCCGTGTTGGGCTTTTACCTGTACGATAAATGGCGTGGACGCGCGGTAGGAAAGATTTTGATCAGCAGGGAATAACAGTTTACGATGGGAATGTTCGCGCGATTAGACAAGTACAATTGGCTGCTCGTCTCTATCGTTGCGCTCGGACTTGGGCTGCGTCTATGGGGCATCAATTATGGATTGCCGTACACCTACGGACCAGACGAACCTACCTACGTTACGCTTACGCTGCAAATGTTCAAAACCGGCGATCTGAATCCGCATTGGTGGTACTATCCATCGCTGATGTTCTATCTTAACGCGGCTGCTCTGCTGATTTATTTTCTAGTTGGTAGAATACTAGGGGTGATTCCCTTTGCGTCGCCGGCGGGCTTTCCGCTGCCCGAAATCGTCACGATGGGCGTTGGTCGACTTGCATTGCCGGCAGAATTCCTGGTCGCGCGTGGGATGACCGCGCTGTTCAGTGCGGGCGCGATCGTGCTGGTCTATCTCATTAGCCGACGCATTAGCCCAAACAAATGGGTGCCGGTCTGGGCGTCTCTTTTCTTTGCTCTGTCGCCAACGGCGATTGATCTCAGTCATCGCTTTGCGCCCGATCTCCTGGCGCTATTCTTTGCCCTGGTCTCTTTTTTCTTCGCGGCGCGCGTCGTCGACGAGCCGCGAATGCGTAACTACCTATTCGCCGGAATCGGCGCGGGGTTGGCGATTGCGAGCAAGTACAACGCTGGGCTGGTTCTCATTGCGCTACTCTCGGCGCATTCTCTGCAATTCGGACTTGCCGGCTTGCGGCGCAAGGAAATTTACTTTGCGCTTGCGGCGACTGTTTTGGCATTCGTTATTGGGACGCCATTTGCTTTGTTCGATTTTGCAAATTTCTGGAATGGTGTTAGGTTTCAGGCATTGTCTTATTCAGCTGAAGGTCACGCCGGGCAGGAAGGCGGCGCGCTGGTTTGGTACATTACCTATCTCTGGCAAACCGAGGGTTGGATTGTGCTTGGCGCGGCGGCAATGCTGTTCAAGCGATCCAAGAAAGATTGGGTGTTGCTGAGTTATCCTGTGATCTATTTTGCTTTTGTGAGCACGTTGTTGATCCGTAACGATCGCACGATTATGCAGATCATCCCCTTCTTGGATATATTGGCGGCTGTGTGTGTCGCCGGCGCGTACGAGTGGGCAATTCGGCAGCCGCACGTGGTGCCGCGCGCGCTCTCTGGTGCCGCGGTAGCGGCAGCTATTGCGTTGGTCATTCTCCCACCGCTGCAATCGGTAGTTGCCGCGGACATTCGGTTGGAGCAGACTGACGGGCGCGAGACCGCGCGCGTCTGGATCGAGCGAAACCTCCCGCCCGGTTCACGTATCGCGCTGGAAGCGTACAGCCCGTACGTCGATCCTCACCAATTTGTCGTTGAAGGGATGGATGGAATTATCGATCACGACCCGGAGTGGTACATCCAGAATGGATTCGAGTACCTCGTTTTCAGTTACGGCGCGTTTGGTCGGTTCTATGAAAACCCGACGCTGTACGCTGATTACATCAGTCGCTATAACGCGTTCTTTTCGAGGTTCCCAGAGCTGATGCGATTCGACGACAACGGCTACCAGATTCGGATTCTGAAAACCAATGTGACGGGCTTGCCATCCCAACGCGTCGCTGCACGCTTTGGCGTTTACGGATCATGGCTTGAACTTGTTGGTTACGACGCAGCAACGCAGGCAGGTCAAATCAACCTTACGTTGTATTGGCGCGCACTCGCCGCTCGTCGCACGCCGCTGCAGTTGACGACGCGACTCCTGGATCAAAATAATCAGTCGATCGCGCAGACGAGCGGCGACTTGTTCGGCGCGGCAGACACCGGCGCGCGCTGGCCCCAAGGTATCGTGCGTGTGCCGGTGAAGATCGCCGTGCCCGGGGATGCGGCGGGGCTGTATCGCGTGGAGCTTGACGTGGACGCCGAAGGCATCGGACGGGTGCCGGTTTTGTCCAGCGACAATACGCCCGCGTCGGACAAAGCATTCATCGGTCCGATCAAGATCGCGCCCACGCCGCCATCGTCCGAAGAATTGCAGCGCGCGAGTCCGTCCGGCGCGCGATTTGGAAATGTTTTTGCGCTTCAAGCTTATCGCGTCGATGCAACCGCGCACGCGGGCGCGCCGCTGACAGTAACGCTGTACTGGACAGATATTTCCAAGACGAACAACAATTATACCATCTTTGTCCATCTGCTCGATTCAGCCGGCGCGCTCCGCGCGCAGATCGACGCGCAACCGCGCGACGGCGCGTATCCAACATCGCTTTGGGACGCGGGCGAAGTGATCCGCGACGATTACGCGTTGGCGCTGCCGAGCAACCTCGCGCCGGGCGAGTACCGCATCGAGATTGGCGCGTACGCGTATCCAAGTTTGACGCGGCTGAATGTGACCGGCGCGGACGGCACGCCAGTGGGGAATAGTTTGTTCTTGGCGAGCGTGCAAATCCAATGAGAATCGCTATCGTCACCAGCGACTATGCGCCAACGGTGGGCGGCGTGCAGACCGCGGTGCGAAACATCGCGCGACAATCGACGCGGCTGGAGCACACTGTCACAATCTTGAGCGCGCTGCCGCCGGGCGATGTGCCGGCAACCGAAATGATCGACGGTATTCGCGTGCACCGTTTTCCCTGGGGGCGACGCCCGTTGTGGTCGCTCCCATTTCGTGCTATAAGAACGTTGTGGGGAATGGCGCGCGTGTTGCGCGAATTCAAGCCGGACTTGGTGTACGTCCATTTCCTAAGCATCAACGCGCTGTGGGTTTTGCTCTTACATTATGCGATGGCTTGGAAGCTCGTTGTGTCTGCGCGCGGGAATGACATTCAGGGAATTCCACAGCGCTCGCGTTTGCAGCGGTGGATGCTCGCGCGATTGTTCCATCGTGCGGACGCCGTGCTGTTCTGTTCGTCGTACGTCCAGCGCGATGCCGCGCCGTACCTGCATCACGTTTCGCCGCGCGCGTCTGTTGGCGTCGTAGGCGACGGATTCAACGCCGATGAGTTCGAAGAGCGCGCGGCGTACTCGTATCCCGCGCCGTACCTGCTGGCGATGGGGCGGCTAGTCGAGAAAAAAGGGTTCGATCTGCTCATCCGTGCCTTTGCGTCAATCGCAGTAGAGTTCCCGCGCGTGCGGCTCTTGATCGCCGGCGACGGCGCGGAGCGCGCCGCGCTGGAGCGGTTGATCGATCAACTGAAAATACGTGACCGGATCACGCTTTTGGGCTTTGCCGACCGCGAGACGGCTCTCGCGCTGTTTTTGGGTTGTGAGTTTTTTGTGTTATCATCACGAATCGAACCGTTCGGTATCGTCGTCTTGGAAGCGATGGCGGCGCGCAAAGCGGTGCTCGCCACCCAGTCCGGCGGCGTGGTCGATCTCGTGCAGCCGAACGTGAACGGAATGTTGGTCGAGCCGACAGTTGGCGCGCTGGCGAACGGAATGCGCGATCTGCTGGCGCATCCTGACGTGACGCGCGCGATGGGCGAACGCGCGCGCTCGACGATTCAGGCGCGCACGTGGGAAGCCGTGACGCGACAGTATCTCGATGTCTTTGAGCGCGTGCAAGGTAGCGCAAAGTGAAAGATGAAACCATCCTCATTCTCGCCAACGCCGAGTGGGATTGGCACAACCGCGTCAACTGCCACCATCTTGCCGCGCGGCTTGCGCGCGAGAACCGCGTGCTGTTCGTCGATACGATTGGCGGTCGGACGCCTGCGCCGCGGGAATTCAAAAAGATTGCGCGGCGGTTGCGGCGCATAGCCGGCGGCGTCCGTCAAATTGACGATCACTTGATGGTGCTCGCGCCATTCGTCATCCCGGTGTACGGACGCGAAGCGATTCGGCGATTGAACACTGCGCTGCTGGTGATGCAGATTCGCCGCGCGTTACCTAAGAACGCTAAGCCGATTCTCTGGTTCTTTCTACCCGCGCTCGTCGGCTTGGTCGGACGCTTTGACGAGAAGCTGGTGATCTATCACTGCATCGACGAGCACGCGGCGAATCCGAACGTTCCCGCGCAGCAGGTGAGGGCGTGGGAGCGGCAATTGCTCGCGCAAGCGGACGCGGTTTTCGCGTCGTCGTCGACGTTGTACGAAGACAAACGCGCGTTCAACGCGCACACACTCTATCTGCCCAACGTCGCCGACGCCGAGTTTTTCGCGTCGACGCGTGATGCGGCGCTTCCGATGCCGGAGGATTTGAAAGACGTGCCGCACCCCATTGCCGGGTTTGTCGGCAACATTTCGGCGTACAAAATGAATCTCGAAATGTTATACGTCGTCGCGCAGTCCAAGCCGGATTGGTCGTTCGTGTTGATCGGTCCCATCGGCCGCGGCGATCCATCAACCGATGTGTCCCAATTGCGGTCGCTGCCGAACGTGCGCCTGCTCGGCGAGCGAGCGTACTCGGAACTGCCGCGCTATATCAAGGCGTTCGACGTGTGTCTGATACCGTTCAACCAGAACGAATCCACGCGCGGCACGTTGCCAATGAAGTTTTTCGAGTACCTGGCGGCAGGTAAGCCGGTTGTCGCGACCGATCTGCCGGCGCTGCGCGAATTTCGCGAATTCTTTTATGTAACGCACACGGCGGAAGAGTTTGCCGCCGCGTTGCCAGCCGCGTTGACCGAGGATGCGGCGTGCGCCGCCGGACGCGTCGCGCTCGCGCAGAAATATTCCTGGGACGCGCGGATGGCGGAGATTGACCAGATCGTGAGCGGCTTGCTCGCACGCAAGCAGCGAGCGGAGAGATAACGGTGTTTCGTCGCGTTCAATTGGCGATCAAGCGATTGGTCGATTTCTTGGCGTCGGCGGCGTTGCTTCTGATCTTGTCGCCGGTACTCGCGCTGATCGCCGCGGCAATTCGTATCACAAGCGGCAGTACGATTTTGTACGAATGGAATGTCGTCGGCTTGAATGGTCGTCCGTTCAAAGGATACAAATTCAGGACGATGGTCACCAACGCCGATCAGCTCAAGCAGGATTTGCTCGACCGCAATGAAATGAACGGTGGACCGGTGTTCAAGATCAAGGATGACCCGCGCGTGACGCCGGTTGGACGCGTGCTGCGCAAGTATAGTCTCGATGAGCTGCCGCAATTATGGAGCGTTTTCAAAGGCGATATGAGTCTGGTCGGTCCGCGTCCGCCGCTGGCATACGAGTACGAAAATTTCCAGGAATGGCAAAAACGCAAACTCACCGTCAAGCCCGGCATGACGTCGCTGTGGCAAGTCAGCGGCAAACCCCTCGATTTCAACGAATGGCTGCGGCTTGACTTTGACTATATCGACCATTGGTCGCCGTGGCTGGATTTCAAAATTATTCTTTGGACGATTTGGATCGTCCTCACCGGGAGAAATCACTAATGCGCATCTTGGTCACTGGCGGCGCGGGTTTTATCGGCTCGCACACCGTCGATTTGCTGCTGCAACAAGGTCATCAGGTCCGGATTCTCGACAGTCTGACGCCGCCGGTTCACATCGAAGGCAAACTGCCGGCGTACGTGCCGCGCGACGCCGAGTTTATTCTGGGTGACGTGCGCGACCGCGCGGCGTGGGAACGCGCGCTGCCAGGTATCGACGCGGTGTTCCATTTCGCGGCGTACCAGGACTATTTGACCGATTTTTCTAAATTCTTCCACGTCAACACCGTCGGCACCGCGCTGCTGTACGAAATCATCGTCGAGAAGAAACTGCCGGTGCAAAAGATCGTCGTTGCGAGTTCGCAATCGACCTATGGCGAGGGCAGGTACGAATGCGCGACCGACGGTGCGCAGTATCCGCCGTTGCGCGCGGTGTCGCAGCTGGAACAGCGCGATTGGGAGCCGCACTGCCCGGTGTGCGGGCGCGCGATGAAACCGGTTGTCACCGACGAGTCGCAAGTGCATCCGCACAACCAGTATGCCATGTCCAAGTACACGCAGGAGATGATCGCGCTGAACTTGGGTCAGCGGTATGGCATCCCCAGCGTCGCGCAGCGTTTTTCGATCACACAGGGACCGCGCCAGTCGTTCCGCAACGCCTACTCCGGCGTCCTCCGCATCTTTGCGACACGCTTGCTCAGCCATCGCGCGCCGGTGTGCTACGAGGACGGCGGGCAGTTGCGTGATTACGTTTCGGTCTACGATGTCGCGCGCGCGAACGCGCTGGTGATGCAAGACCCGCGCGCGAACGATCAGGTGTTCAATGTCGGCGGCGGTCGCGCGATCACGGTGAAGGAGTACGCGCATCTTATCGCGCGCGCGTTGGGCGAGGAGATCGAACCACTCATCCCCGGCGAATTTCGTTTCGGCGACACGCGGCACATCATTTCCGACATCGGCAAATTGCGCACGCTCGGTTGGGAGCCGCAGGTGCCGCTCGAAAAGATTGTCGAGGGGTACATTGACTGGGCGCGCGAGCAGCCCGACTTGCGTGACTATTACGAAGACGCCGAGCGCGAAATGAAAGCCATGGGAACGATACGTAAAGCGTAAACCGTGAAACGTAAATTCAACTTCCAACTTCCAATTTCCGACTTGCAAAATCTATGTTAATCGCCCGCGCACCCGTTCGACTTTCTTTTGCCGGCGGCGGCACCGACTTGCCAGCGTACTACATCAAGTACGGCGGCGCAGTCGTCAGCACGACGCTGGACAAGTATTTCTATGTCTTTCTCAATGTCAGCGGCGACGACACTATCCAGATCACGTCGTCCGATTACCGCACGTTCTATCGGCATGACGGCGATTTGCCGTTGATGTTTGACGGCGATTTGAGTTTGCCGCGCGCAATTCTGCACCATTTTGGTTTGGTGCGCGGCATCTCGATGTTCCTCGCGTCCGAAGTTCCCCCCGGCACCGGTCTGGGATCATCCAGCACCGTCGCGGTGGCGATCATCAAGGCAGTCACGACCGCCAGGGGATTGTTTTTGTCGAAGCAGCAAATCGCGGAACTCGCCTGCCAGATCGAAATCGAAAAACTCGGCACGCCGATTGGCAAGCAGGATCAGTACGCTGCGGCGTTCGGCGATTTGAATCTCATCCAATTCCGCGCCGATGGCGTAACGGTCGAGCCGCTGCGCGTACCGCCGGAGACGCGCCGCGCGCTCGAGCAGAATATGCTGCTCTTTTTCACCGGCGGCACGCGCCAGGCATCGACGATTCTGACGGCGCAGAAGAAATCGAGCGAGAAGGATGACCCGCAAGTGATCGCCGCGCTGCACGCCGTGAAGCAAATGGCGTTCGAGGCGAAAGAGCTGCTCGAGCGCGGCGACCTGAATCGTTTCGGACGATTGCTCGACGCCGGCTGGCAGCAGAAGAAAAAATTTGCCGGCGGCATTTCTAATTCGCTCATCGACGAATGTTACACGCTCGCGCTCGCGAACGGCGCGCTCGGTGGTAAACTTGCCGGCGCGGGCGGCGGCGGCTTTCTGGCGATCTACTGCGAAGCGCCGCAGCAAGCCGCGGTGACGCAGGCGTTGGAAGCGAAAGGGCTAAAGCGGATGGATTTTCGATTCGAAACCGAAGGCGCGCGCGTGCTGGTGAACGCGGGCTTGCGGATTCCGGAGCGCGCGTATGCGTCGTAAAGAATTGATGTTCCTGCTCGCGCTGTGGATCGTCGGCGACGCGATCGCGATTTATGCCGCGCTCAACGTCGCGTTCAACGTCCGCTACAGCATCACCTGGCTGCCACTGATCGAGCCGCTCGCTCCGATCACCTCGCGGTACGCCGTGATGATCCCGGTGTCGATTCCGTTGTGGCTCATTTTTTTTGCGTTCAACGGTTTGTACGATCAGCGTTATCTTCTGTCCGGCTTGCAGGAATACGGCAAGGTCGTCATCGGTTGCACGCTGGGAATCGTCGTCGTCATCGTCGTCAGTTTCATCGAGCCGAACCTCAGCGTCTCGCGTTCCTGGCTGGTCTTTTCGTGGCTCTTTTCGATTCTGTTTGTCAGTGCGGCGCGTTTTGCGATCCGCCGCGTAGTTCACCTCGCCCGCCGGCGCGGCCGCTTGCTGACGCGCGCGGTCATCGTCGGCGCGAACGAGC
>DAIDTM010000230.1 GCA_027457205.1 Anaerolineae bacterium
CATCGTAGGCGATCAGGATGCTGAACCAGTTGGCGACTTCGGAAAACGCGTGCGCCTGGAGCGCGCCGCTGGTCAACTTGACCGCCGCCATCAGCAGCGGCACCGCGACCGGGAAGAGCAGGATCGGCAGCATCACCTCGCGCATCTTGGTGCTGGAGGCGACGGCAGAGAGCAGCGTGCCCATCGCCGCGAAGCCAATCGTTCCCAAAATGATGTACGGGACGAGGGGCCACCACGGAATCGCCGCGTTGTTCAGCACCGCGAAGAGCGGCAGTGTGACCGCTTCCATGACGCTGATGAACAAGAAGTTGCTAAGCGCCTTGCCGAGAAAAACCGCGCCGCGATCGACCGGCGAGAGCAGCACGCCTTCCAGACTGCCCTTGTCTTTTTCGGCGGCGAACGAACGTCCCAGACCCAGAATGCCGCTGAACGTGAACGCCGTCCACAGCACGCCCGAACCAACGACCGTAATATCCAGCCCTTGCAGTTCGAACGCAAAGTTAAAGATCACGAGCACCAGGAGCGAGAAGACGATCATCGCGCTCAGGTTTTCTTTGGTGCGAAATTCGGCGGCGATGTCCTTTTGCACGATGGCGGCGACCTGGCGCAGGAATTTCAATTCCTCCCCTCCAGGACGCGCGCGTAGATTCCCATAAACCCTTCGAGGTTCTGCCACCCGCCGCGCGGCAGATCGTACATCAGCCGCCCCGCGCTCATGATCAGCGCGCGGTCGCAGATCGCCAGTCCGCGTTCCAGATCGTGCGTCGAAAATAAAATGCCGCGCCCCTCGTTCTTCGCCTCCGCCATGATCTGATCGAGCAAGTCCGCCGCGACCTTGTCCAAGCCGGTGTACGGTTCGTCAAGCAGCAGCACCGCGGGCTGATGCAGCAGCATCCGCGCGAGCGTGAGCCGCTGCTGCAGCCCGCGCGAGAGCGTGTGCGTCACATCGCCCAGCCGATGCTCGATGCCGACGCGCTGCGCCACCGCGCGCACGCGCTGCGGAACATCGGCGATGTCGTACAGCCGCGCGTAGAACGTCAAGTTCTCTTCGGCGGTCAGGTCATCGTACATAAAGGTCTGATGACCGACGAAGCCGATGGACGCACGCGCGGCGTTCGCGTGCTGTGCGAGTGGAATCTTGCCGATGTAAATGCTGCCGTCGTCTGGACGTCCCAGCGTCGCGACGATACGGAGGAGCGTGGTCTTACCCGCACCGTTGGGTCCAACCAACGCGACGATCTCGCCCTGACTCACCTGGAAGGAAACGTTTCGGAGCGCCCAGCGCGCGCCGAAGGTCTTGTCGAGTTTCTTGACCGTGATGAGCGATTCGCTCACTCGCCGTCCCCCAGCTCGGCGAGTTTGGCTTTGAGGCGCGCGCGCTCTTCTTTGTACGTCGATTCCGTGACCTTGCCCGCCTCGAAATCGTCGTCCAGATCGGCAATGTCCTGCAACAACTCCATTCGGCGATTCGTGGACGCGGCAACCGATTGGTTGGCGCGACGGCGCAGCAACGGGTACGCGATCAGCAGAATCGCGGCGACCGCGGCAATGCCAAGAACGCCAAAGCCGATCAACTGCGAATGATTGTCCACGACGTTTGCGGTAGGCGCGGCGGATGGATTCGTGCCGGTTCCCGGCGCGGCGGTCGGCGCAGCCACAGTTGCTGGCAAGTTTTGGAAGGTTGCCTTGATTTCCGTGCCTTGCGCGATATTATTCGCCGTGCTCATCAGGAAATTCTGCCCGGTCTGAGTCGGGAAATTGGTAGGCGCGGAGAGCTGCGTGCTCGTAATCGTGCCGCCCACGTCCGCCAGCAGCAGGCGAAACGCGTCCGTGCTGAAAGGCAATTGCAGATCGAATTGGTAGGTGGGCGGCGTGAACGGGATCGAGTAATTGTAGACGATCTGATCGTCGCCCGGCTGGAACGGCAGCGTGTACGACATCACGTTGGTGCCGCGCAGGGTCGTCGTATCGGCGTC
>DAIDTM010000231.1 GCA_027457205.1 Anaerolineae bacterium
CAATTCAATCAACTTGGGTACAACTTCGAGCGACGCGCGAATCGCGACCAGATCGCGCGGTCCGGCGACGCCCTGCACGACGCGGTTGGTCAGCCGTTCCAGATCGGCGATGCGTTTGAGCGAATCGCGCAGTGACTCGCGCCGTGCGGTGTCGCGGTAATACGCTTCGACCTGATCGAGACGCGCGTTCAGCGCGGTGAGGTCGAGCAGCGGCTGGGTGAGCCACTCGCGCAACAATCGCGCGCCCATCGCCGTGCGCGTTTCGTCGAGCACGCCGAGGAGCGAACCTTTCACCGCGCCGCTGCGAAGCGACTGCACGAGTTCGAGATTGCGCCGGGTGGCGGAATCGAGCGTCATGAACGCGTGTGTCGAATACGTTCGTAGCGTGGTGAGTTGCGTGAGCGCGGCTTTTTGATTGTCCTGCAAGTACTGGACGATCGCGCCGGCGGCGCGCGTCGCCAGCGGCAGCGCGGCAAGCCCAAAGCCGTCGAGCGACGCGACGCGCAAGTGATCGAGGAGCGTTTGGCGGGCAGAGTCAAAGTCTGGGATTTGGAAATTGGAGATTGGAGGAAAGAATTTGGATGACGCAGCATTTCCAACTTCCAACTTCCAATTTCTATCATCCAGCAACACTTCCGCGGGATGCAGACGGTCCAATTCCTGTCGCGCCTCAGCGGCGGCAAGTTCTGTCGCGGCGAATACGCCGGTCGTGATGTCGGCGTAGGCGATGCCGGCGCGGTCTTTATCGAAGACGAGCGCGGCAAGGTAATTGTTGCGCTTTTCTTCGAGCAGGTTCGGCTCGACGACGGTACCCGGCGTGACGACGCGCACCACTTCTCTCGTCATCAAGCCATGGATCGCTTCGTCACTCGTCTGCTCGACAATCGCGACCTTGTGCCCGGCGTTGATGATGCGCGCGAGGTACGTGTCGAGCGCGTGGTACGGCACGCCGGCGAGCGGCACCCGCTGCCCGGTGCCCATGTCGCGCGCGGTCAGCACGATGTTGCATGCGTCCGCGACCTTCTTCGCGTCGTCGTCGAACGATTCGTAGAAATCGCCGAGACGGAAGAAGACGATGGTGTCGGGGAATTGTTTCTTGATTTGAAGGTATTGTTGGCGAAGTGGAGTAGTCATCGCGGGCAATAATATCGCATTTTGTCACGCCAAGCAAGTAGGCTGGGGAACAACATGAAGGGATGAATCAGTGCACGCGGTTTGCCAAAGACCTCAGTCACAGTATTTCGATTCGCCAAGTAAACGCTTGGCGAAATGATTGGCGGCGCGCATGCGTAAAAGTTTGAAGAACAACCACCCGCTCAAATTTCGCAATTGACGCCTGGGGCGACAGGAGATATAATGTGGCTGGTGGTGGGTCCCGCCCATGAAGGGTAAACTGGCGCTACCCACCACACATATCAATCAGAATCGACAAAGGACTATGCCTGCGCCTCCTGAACGGTGTGCGAAGGTATTTTTGTTTGCGGAGAGGAGAAAATCATGTTCAACCGAATCCTCCTTCCCATGGATCGCTCGCCGCTCGCCGAGTGCGTATTACCCCACGCTGTAGCCGTCGCCCGCGCCTTCGAATCCCAAATCTCGCTCGTGCACGTAATGGACCCGCCCCATCGGGCGAACTGGCGCCGCGCGGCGGATCCGCTCAATTGGCGGATCAGGAAAGCCGAAGCGGAGAGTTACCTGGGTGACCTGGCGCTTCGCTTGCAGAAGGGCGGACTAGCTGCCGAAAAACAAATCCTGGAAGGTCAGGCAGCCGATCGGATCGTCGAGTTTTCGCACAAGAACGATGTCCCGCTCATTATGCTCAGCAGCCATGGGCAGAGCGGCTTGAGTGGCTGGAACGTGAGCAGTGTTGTACAGAAGATTATCCTGCGTGCCCATACTTCGATCATGATCGTCCGCGCCTATCAGCCGGCTTCGACTGATGTGATAGGACTGCGCTACCATCGGTTGCTCGTTCCCATGGATGGATCACAGCGCGCTGAATGTATTTTGCCCG
>DAIDTM010000232.1 GCA_027457205.1 Anaerolineae bacterium
GGCGATGCGCTCCTCGCGCTCGCGCAGAAGATCGGCGGCAGCGTGGCGGACGCGTTGCCGTTTGCGGATTACGCGGCGCTCCTCAAGCAACGCGTTGGTGGTTCGGCGATCAATTGGGATAGTCTGGTGAAGAACGGCGCGTGGTCGCAGATGGTGTATTTCAACGCAACGCCGGGCAGCCAGGTGTGGAATACGCAGGTCGTTGGCGCGGATCGCGTGAACGCGCCGCGCGATGGACGATACGATTTCTTTTCGCGCGAGTTGTTCTACGCGCTGAAGAACGCGGGCGCGTCGCCGCGCGACCAAGACGCGCTGCCGCATTTCGATTTGCCGGCGGAGACGGCGAGCGCAACCGAATTTCCGCTTTTGCTGACGCTGTACGAAACGATGACGCAGCCGCGCGGCTGGGGCGGCATCGTGCCGACGCTGGAAGAGATTTACGGCTTGCAGGATGGCACGCGCTGGGACAGTTGGGTCGAGTTGAACCCGCAGACCGCCGCCGCGCTCGGGATTCAGGACGGCGATCTCGTGTGGGTTGAATCGCCGCGCGGCAAGCTGCAGGCGCGCGCGAAATTGTTCCAGGGTCTTTGGCTGAGCGCCGTCGCGATGCCGCTGGGGCAGGGACGCCGCACGCGCATCGCGTGGGGGCGCGGTTCCGCCGGCGACGAACGCATCGGCGTAGACCCGTTGACCATTGCCGCCAACGGAACGGACAAGTGGTCGGGACTGGGCGCGTTCGCGCCGACGCGCGTCAAGGTGTATCGGATGTGACAAATCTGCCAAACAAGATTTTTGGCAAGTTTGGCTAATTTGGCAACTTTGGCTCTTTTTTGGAGACAACCGTGCCTCGCTGGGGAATGGTGATCGATCTGGACAAATGCAGCGCGTGTCAGGCGTGTACCGTCGCCTGCCGCATGGAAAACAACACGCCTGTCGCGGGACCGGCGCAAGCAGCGCAGGGACGCGCGATCCTGTGGAACGAAGTGATTCCGTCGGTGGAAGGCGAATACCCCAACGTCAAGATGCGCTTTATTCCGCGTCCGTGTATGCAGTGCGACGATCCACCGTGCGTCAAGGTGTGTCCGGTCCAGGCGACGTACAAGAACGAAGACGGCATCGTCCTCATCGATTACGACCGCTGCATCGGCTGCCGCTTTTGCACCGTCGCGTGCCCGTACACCGTGCGTTATTTCAACTGGTTCGAACCGCAGTGGTCGCCGGAATTGCGCGCGCATTTGAATCCCGATCCGGAAGTCGCGCCGCGTCCCAAGGGCATCGTCGAGAAATGCACGTTCTGTATCCAGCGGTTACACAAGGCGAAGCAAGCGGCGCAGGACGCGGGACGCGTCTTCCAAGCGTCGGACTATGTGCCCGCGTGCGTCGAAACCTGCACCGAGCGCGCGCGCTACTTTGGCGACTTGGATGATCCGACGAGTCTGGTGGCGCAGCTGGCGAAAAGCCCGCGCGCCGTTCGGCTGCTGGAAGAATTGGGCACGCAGCCGAAAGTGTTTTACCTGCGCGAGGGCTGACCGACGACGGAATACTGACGACGGAAGCGACAATCCTCCGTCTTCGGTCGTCCGTCCTTCGTCCTTGAGGAATTGAATGTCCGATCAACCTGAACTCTCTGATCTCGAACGCACCGTGTTCTCGCCGCTCCAGAAGACAAGCCTCGGTTTCTGGATGGTACTTGCCGCGCTGGGAGCACTGGTGCTGTGGGGCGCGCTCGCGTACGCCATCCAACTGCGCGACGGACTGGGTGTGACGGGGCTGGACCGCCCGGTCTACTGGGGCATTTACCTCACCAACTTTGTTTTCTTCACCGGCATCAGCATGGCAGGCACGCTCATCTCGGCGATTCTGCGCGTCACGCAAGCCGGCTGGCGGCGTTCCATCACGCGCATCGCCGAAGCGATTACCGCGTTCGCGCTGATGCTCGGCGCGCTGCAAATTCTGATCGATATGGGGCGCGTGGACCGTTTGCTCAACGTGCTGGTCTTTGGTCGCTTTCAATCGCCGATGTTGTGGGATTTCACCTGCATCGGCGCGTATTTCCTGAGCAGTGTGTTTTATCTCTACCTGCCGCTGATTCCCGATATGGCGCGGCTGCGCGACAAGTGGACGGGCGCGCCGCGCTGGCGACGCTGGTTGTATCGCGTCCTGGCGCTGGGCTGGCGCGGCACCGCCGAACAATTTCGCCGCCTGGAAAAACTGATCGCGATCATGGCAATCGTGCTGATCCCGACCGCCGCGCTGGTGCACACCGTCGTCTCGTGGTTGTTTGGCATGACGCTGGAACCGATGTGGCACTCGACGATCTTCGGTCCATATTTTATCGTCGGCGCGATCTTTTCAGGCATCGCTTTGTTGTTCATTTTCATGACGCTGCTCCGCCGCGCCTGGCATCTCGAAAATTACATCGGCGACAAGCAATACAATTATCTGGGGTTGTTGCTCCTGGCGATGAGCGCATTCTGGATTTACTTTACGCTCGCGGAAAACCTGACGACGTTTTACGGCGCGGTCGCCGACGAGATGAACGTGGATGCGGCAAAACTCTTGGGCAGTTTTAGCCCGCTGTTCTGGGGTATGATCGTGTTGAACGCGGTCGTCCCGTTCGCGATCCTGGTATGGCGGCGCGGGCGCACGCCGCTCGGCACGTTCGTCGTCTCGGTCTCGGTTGTGATCGGGATGTGGCTGGAGCGATTCCTCATCGTCATTCCTAGTTTGACGCGCCCGCGCCTGGCGTTCGACGTGGGCATCTATCAACCTACAATGACCGAAGTCGCGATCACCGTCGGCTCGTTCGCGCTCTTGGCATTGTTGTATCTTGCGTTCTTCAAAATCTTTCCGATCATGGCGATGTGGGAAGTGGAAGAAGCAGTGGGGAGTGGTCAGCGGATAGTGATTAGCGATCGGGAGCCTGCCTTGCAGCCCTCTGTCCACTGACCACTATCCACTCTTTACTGAGGTTTCTATGTCTCTCGGCTATTGGCTCATCAATACCGCAGGAATCGGCGGACTCGTCGTCGTGGTCGTCTTTCTTGTTTTGGTGGTCGTCTACGCGCGGTTGTTGCGCTGGATTCTCGATGGCGGCAAGGTGGAGGAACCAACCGATGCGCGCCAATGAAAGGCGACGGAAGACAGACGACCGACGACGGATGACGGATGACCGAACACTTGGCATCTTCCGTCTTCCGTCTTCCGTCTTCCGTCACATATTCTTCGTCCTTGGTCTATTCCTTTTCACTGTCGCGATTCTGTGGCTCGCCGCGCCAGCGTTCGCCGCGAATCCGCCTGCGACCGCCGATCTCTCGCACGCGGATCATTATTGCGTTGCCTGCCACAGCGCGAACGACCCGCGCCTGGCGAACGCGCTCGCGTGGAACGGCGGCAGTGCGCGCGACGCGCTCTCGCCCTGTCCCACCGTGCGCCAGATCCGCGACGAACTGACCTACACCAGCGATGCGTTCGGCGCGATTGCGAACAGCCAGCAAGAAATCGCCGCGCGCGGCGTTTCAACCTCGACGCTTGCCGCGAGTTTGCTCGCGCGCGAAGAATCATTCCCGCGTCTGGTCGAGACCTCGTACCGTTCGGCGGATGCGGGCGTCAACGCAGTGCGGCAGTTCCGTTATCAACTCAACAAGACGTACACACAAGCGCAAGCCGACCGCCAGGCGTGGGCGATGCAAGTCATTCTCGTCGTCGGCGTCGTCGTCACGTTGTTTTTGCTCGCTACGCTCGCGTGGGGCTTGTGGAACACGCGCCATCTCCACGTTGGCGTCTTGCGTGGTTTTCGATTTGGCATCGGCGCGGTTTTATTCGTGCTGATCATTTTCGTGATTTTCGCGTTGCCGATTTTCAATCCGCCGACGCAGACTCTCGCCGCGACCACCGCCGATTTGAATCGCCAAGCCGCGCTGGATGCGGGAACGCGCGCGGCGGTGAGCGCGGAAAACTTGTCCGCGCAAGCGGGGGAATTTTCGCGCCTCGCCGCCGATTCGCGCCTCGCCGCTCGCCCCTTGCTCGTTCAGACGGCGATCTCTACCACCCGCCAGCTCGAAATGAATTCCGATGCCTACTGGGGCAAGGCGCGCGCGCTGGAGGAGAGCGCGGTCACGTGGAACCAAGCCGCCGACGCCGCGCCGCCGCTCGTGCAACGCATTCAGGTCGCCGCGTCGCGCGCGTGGGCGTATGCAGCTATCGCGAATGAACTTGCCGCGACCCAGCCGCTCAGCGCGACCGAATTTCTGAACCTGGGTCTGGCGCGCGCGCAGCAGAATCCCGATCCGTATTTTCGCGCGACGGATCTGAAGGTGATCGCCGTCGCGTGGTCGCGGCTGGACCAGACGCAGGCGCGCGCAGTCGCCGATCAAATCGCTGACCCGTTCATCCGCGCGTGGGCACAGCGCGAGATCGGCGCGTTCAATCAAGCCGTGGCGTCGGCGCGGCAAGTGAGCGATCCGTATCCGCGCGCGTTCGCGTTGCGTGAGATTGCGCTCGCGTCGAAAAACGCGAACTTGCTGAACGAAGCGCTGTCCATCGCGCAGACGTTGCCCGAACCCGCGCGCGCGTACGCGCTCTCCGATCTCGCCACCGCGTGGTCGCCTTTCGACGCGAAGCAGGCATCGCAAATTGCCGACTCGATTGCGCCGCAGTTTCCCGACGCGCGCGCCAGCGCATTTCGCCGCATCGGTCGCTTTGCCGATGCGTGGACCGAACTCACCAAACTGAATCCTGGGTTCGAGCAGACGCGCGCCCAAGCGGAACTCGTCGCGGCGTGGGCGAATGTTTCGCCGAACGACGCACTTACCGCCGCGCAAAAAATTCGTGATCCATTCTGGAACGCCGAGGCGCAACGCGCGGTGGTCACCGCGCTCGCGCAAACAGACGCCGCGCGAGCGCTCGATCTGGCTCGTGCGATTCCAATTCCGTTCGCGCGCGTGCAGGCGCTGACCGACGTGGCGCGCGTTACGCACGACGCGGCGACATTCCAGCAAGCCGCCGCGCTTGCCGATCAATTGCACGATCCGTACCCGCTGCGCGATCTCGCCGTCGCGTGGGCGCAAGTGAATCCGCAAGGCGCGCTCACCCTCGTCGACCAACTCGACCGCGAGAGAGACCGCGCGCGCGTTCTGCTCGC
>DAIDTM010000233.1 GCA_027457205.1 Anaerolineae bacterium
GTGAGATTGACGCATTGCCCCGCGGCAATTTGAAAGCCCGGATCCGCGGTGAAGCTTGCGATGACCGGCGCATTCGGTACGGGGGCTACATCAATGCGGATTTGCCGGGTTTCAATTTGATCGTCTGGTTTGACCACGCGCAATTCGTACACGGTTGTATTTTGCAAATACACTTGGCGCGTCCCTTGCCCCGGCACGCCGCGCTGTTCCCACGGCTCGCCAATCACATAGAGGTAGGTCGCTTTGACGTTCGTCACGTTCCAAGTCAGGACGACGCGTTCGCCGGCTTGGATGCTCGTGCGGTCGGCAGAAAAACTAATGCCCGGCGCCGGGGTTTGCGTTGGCGGCGGCGTTGGGGTTGCCGGCGGCGGCACCTGAATGCCGAGGTAGAGCCGCTGACCAAACGCGGTTCCCTGGGCGTTACGCATTTGCCACCACGCCTGATACGGACCGGGAACGACCGGCGCGACCAACTGGATTTGCAGATCGTACGTTTCGCCGGGCTGAACACTGCGCGTGATCCGCGTTACCACACCACCCATTTCCGCCGCACCCACGTTGCCTTGCGCGAAATTCGCCGAGAAAGACGTGTCCCACGCGCACGTGCCGACGTTGCGGATACGCCAACCTTTGGTGAAGAATTGACCGGGGTTCATCGTCGCGAGCACGGTCATATTTATGTCTTCGAGTGTCAGATGTTGGACGAAAGCCAAGCCATCGATGCACGGCGGCGGCGGTACCAGCGTCGCGGTCGCTTGGGGAAGCGCCGGCGTCGCGGTTGGAACGATGGGCGCCGGCGCCACACCGAGGTACTGCTGCGCGAGTTTCGTCACGGTCCCATCCATCTGCATCTGCGCGAGCGCCTGGTTGAGGTTGTCCCGCAGACTCAACGATCCTTTGCGTACGGCGATCGCGTAATTCTGTTTGGCGAGTCCGTGCCCCACCAGTTTGACGCCGCCTTGCTTGACCGCGTCTTGCGCGGGCAGATAATCCATGACGACCACATCGAGGCGATTGGCGCGCAGGTCGCCGAGGGCTTGCGCGATCTGGCTGTACGCAAAAAAGTTGCTGATCGGCATTTTGCCGGTGTTTACCAGACTCGTGGTGAGCCAGGTCTCGTAAACGCTTCCCCGCTGCACGCCGATTTTGAGTTTTGCCATTTCGTCCGCCGAGCGGATCTGGCTGAGGTTCGAATCTTGACGCGCGAGGAGACCATCTTCGCCGACATAGTAAATGTTGGTAAAGTCCACATAGCCCTCGCGTTCGGGGGTGACCGAGATCGCCGCGATGGCGGCATCGATCTGGTTGAGCTGCAGCGCGCCGGTCAATCCATCGAACGGAATGTCGACGTAATTCACTTGCAGACCCAGACGCTTGCCGATTTCGTTCATCAGTTGAATATCAAAACCGTCCCAGGGGAGATTGTTGCCGTGATAGGAAAAGGGCGGATAATCTGCGGTGGTTCCGACGGTGATCTTGCCCGCGGCTTTGATGCGCGCCCAAGCCCCGTCGGCATTAACTAATGAAAGCGCCGCCGACGTCGCCGTAGCGGGCGGTGGCGTGATTCGAGTCCAAAGGAACAAAAGCACAAGACCCACAATAGCCAAAGCTAAAAGACCTGCGATGGCAAGGAATGGTAGCGTGAGGGATTCTCTGTACAATTTGGGGTTGCGTTGCTGAGGTTGCGCCGGAGTTGGCGGACCCAGAGAAATGGTTCCGTCGTAACTCCCATCGTTCGGCGGCAGGGACGGTTCGTGAAAAGCCGTGCTCGGCGGCGCGGTGCGCTCGACCCGGGCGCGAAAATTTCGCAGGCGTTCTTCTAACGCGGCTTGCCGCTCAAGCGTATGCTCCGATTGCCAAATCTCAATGGACGGTCGCCCATGCGAATCTGTATAGTCGCCTGGGTTTCCAACCACCTGGTCATCGTGTGCGCTGGACAATGCTTTGATCAAGTCCGCAATTTCGTCGAGCGTATACAGCTCTGTTGGCTTTTCCAGCAGGGCGCGCACACGCGTCGACCAGTCGTCGTCTCGTTTTGCATAGTCCGCATCGAGATTACGCTGGACGTTTGACTTGTGAACACCGAAATCATTGAGCAGGTGAAATTTGGGTTCTTCCATAACAGACCTCAATCGCCAAGCCGTATAGACTTTGCCCAGTCTCGCAGACTGGGCAAGTCTCAGCTCCGCAAGATCAAGCGGATGACCCACTGGGCCGGGCAACCACGCGTTTCATCGTGAGCAGGATCGCCGCACCGGTGAATGCGATGATGGCGGCGGAAACGTTGGCTCCGTTGACCGCACCCGAGACGGCGAACAGAATAGCAGCGAGA
>DAIDTM010000234.1 GCA_027457205.1 Anaerolineae bacterium
GCCCTTGATCTCCTCGCGGATCACTTCGCGGATGCGCTCTTCGTGCCCCGACGGACCGTACGTCTCGGTCAATTTCTTGACGAGCGCTTTCAGCGGATGCAGCGGCTGCGTTTTTCCGTTGCCATTATCGAATGATGGAAAATGTGCGCCTTTGGTTGCGGTTGCCATGAGGTACCTCGGATGGAAAATTGGAAGTTGGAGATTAGAAATTGGACAAAAAGTTCCAACTTCTACGTGTCGATAATTCCTTTGCCCAATTTGGGCAGGGCTTTGGTCATCAACGCGACTGTGTTTTGGTAATCGCGCAAACTCAGCAGACTCACCGGCGAGTGAATGTAGCGCGTTGGCACGGCGACGGCGACAGAAGGCACGCCCTCTTTCGTGAGATGAATGCGCCCCGCGTCGGTCCCGCCGATCATCGGCTGCTTGATTTGATACGGGATGCGATTTTCTTTCGCGGTCTCGACGAGCAGTTTCACCAATCGCTTGTCCGCAATGAATGAACGGTCCGCCATCGTGATCGCGGGACCCTCGCCCAGGCGCGTGGTAGGCGAAACGTCTTTCTTCTTTGGCGAATCGTCGCACACGGTGCTTTCTAGCACGAATGCTGCATCCGGCTCGATCGCGAATGCCGCAACGCGCGCGCCGCGCACGCCCACTTCTTCCTGCACGGTGAACACGGCGTAGAGGTCGAACGGATAGTCGCGTTTCAGAACTTCGGCAAGCACCGCGCAGCCGGTGCGGTCATCGAGCGACTTGCCTTTGACCAAGCCGTCGCCCATTTCGCCGAATTCGGTCGCGAAGGTCGCGTAATCGCCGATCTTCACCGCGCTTTGCGCGTCCTCTTTGGATTTCGCGCCAATGTCAATCGTCATCGATTCGGAATCGATCACTTGCTTGCGCTCGTCGGCTTTGAGCAGATGAATCGGTTTGACGCCGATCACGCCGGGAATCTTGTCTTTGCCGATGAGCACGACTTTGCTCAACAGCACGCGGTCGTCAATGCCGCCGACTTTGCGAAAGCGCAGGTGTCCATTGGCATCGTGATGGACGACGATCAAGCCCACCTCGTCCATATGCGCGGCGATCATCACCTTGAGCGCAGACTTGCGTGCGCCTTTCGCCCTTTTGTACGTGATGAGATTGCCGATCGTGTCGACGCGGTATTCGGTGACGTGCGATTTGACGGCGTCGATCAGAATGTCGCGCACTTCGACTTCGTTGCCCGAGACGCCGCGCGCGTTGGAGAGTTTTTCAAGCAGCATGGTTATCTTCTCTTTTTCGCGGGTTTGCGCGTTGCCTTTTGCGGCTGGCGGATTTCTTCTTCCGCGCCGTTCGTCTCGCCTTTCAATTCCTTCAGAAACGAGTCGTCGAGCGACGCGCAGAACGCGGCAAGCAGTCTGCCGATGCGTTCCAAATCGGTGATGCTCAACGTTTCGACCGACGTGTGCATGTAGCGCAGCGGAATATCGATCAAGCCGGTCGGAATGCCTTCGCGCACGATCTGAATTGCCCATGCGTCGGTGCCGGTGGGTCCCGCGTAGGCGGTCACTTGGAATGGAATCTCGTTTGCCTTCGCGACCTCAGCCAGTTTTTGGTGGACGCGCGGATGCACGTTGGGTCCCATCGCAATCCCCATGCCTTCGTTGATCGGCACCGCATTGATCTCGGTGGTGTTCGGTTGATCGGCGTGGCTCACGTCCAACGCGACCGCGACATCGGGATTGACCTGATACGTCGACGTGAACGCGCCGCCGAACCACGAGCCATCTTCTTCCTGCACGTTCGCGACCGCGTACACGTCCCACGTGTGCTTCATCGTCGACAACTGCCGCAGCGCTTCGGCGACCGTCACCACCGCTGAGCGATCGTCGAACGCTTTGCCGGTGACGAGATTGTTTTTCAGCGCGGTCATCTTTCGCGCGATGGTGATGAGGTCGCCGACTTGGACC
>DAIDTM010000235.1 GCA_027457205.1 Anaerolineae bacterium
GTTGGGATTACGGCGCGATGGACAATGGCAGCGCGAACGCGACGATGCTGGAAACGGCGCGTCTGCTGGCTCAGCGCAAAGAGCAACTGTACCGTGGTCTGCGCGTCATTTTCTGGAGCGGACACAGCCACGGTCGCTACTCTGGCTCGACGTGGTACGCCGACCATTTCTGGGAAGAGTTGCACGATCGCTGCGTCGCGCACGTGAACGTCGATTCCACCGGCGCGCGCGGGGCGACCTTTTGCGGACAATTCCCGGCGCATCTGGAGTTGAGCGATCTGGGCGCGCAGGTGATCGAGCAGCACACCGGGCGCGCGGCGCGACCGTATCGGATGACGCGGGCGGGCGATATGAGTTTCAACGGCATCGGCATTCCCGCACTGTTCATGGAGCTTAGCCAGGTACCCGTCGGCGACATCGTTCCTAACTATGTTTCGATGTCTTTGGACGAATCGACCGGCGGTACGATGCCGTGGTGGTGGCACACATCGGAAGATACGATCGACAAGGTTGATCTGGATGTGCTGGAGCAAGACACGCGAATTTATCTCAGCGCGATTTGGCGATTGTGCCATTCCGCGGTGTTGCCAATGGATTTTCGTCCGGTGATGATGGAGATCGAAATCGAAATAGCCGATCTGCAACGCGCCGCCGGCGATCACCTCGACCTCAGCCCGGTTCAGCGACGGATATCTGCATTGGCGGAACGCGCCAGCGATCTAGCCAAACGCGCGGCATCGGCGGATTCTCCGACAGAAATTTCGGAAATGAACCGGCGAATGAAGATGCTCTCGCGTATTCTGATCCCCATCACCTACGCGTCGGCGGATCGCTTTGAGCACGATCCTGCCTGGAGCATTCCCTTCCTGCCGAAGTTGCAAGCGGCGCGGCGTCTGGCACAGTTGGATCCGGCAAGCGATCAGTATCATTTCCTGCAAACCGAGCTGGTGCGTAATCGAAACGCCATCGCCTTTGCTTTACGCCAAGCGATGGAGGTGTGGGGCGGCGGACGGCTTTTCCGGACTGGCGGGGCAACCAGAACGCGTCCAACATAGCGCAAGGATTTTGAACCGCAAAGGACACAAAGGTTCAATGAACCCGTCTTAAAAGCTACCACAAAGACACCAAGATTAGCCACATCTTCCTTTGTGTCTTCGTGACTTGAAGTTTTCAGAGAGGTTCAAAGATTGTGACGGCTCGGGTTGCTTCGGATGGCGTGTTGCCCGCCGATCAATCGGCGGGCTGCCGAGTGCCGGCGGATCAATCCGCCTAGCCCGATTCACCGAGGTGACCTTGGTCATCGGGCGCGACTTGGTAGCTCGGTGATTCATCACCGAGCAGCGGGTCGGGCAGTTATCAGATATTTTCTTCCTTCGCGTTCTGCGCGGTTAAGCTTGTCCGAGTGAGTGTTGCTCGCGTTTGACTATTTCTAAACTCTCTGCTAGACTCTGCCGCGCCCAGATGAAAGCAGTAGACCTGCCGCCATCTGCCCGCGGCTTTTTCAGGCGCGGAAAAATCTTTTCGGGATTTTGAAAAATGCGTTTTGCCCATTTCCTCGCGTTGGCTCTGGTCGTATTGCTGAGCGCGGTCGCCTGCGCGACTGCGCCGATTCCTACCTACGGTCCTCCGTCTGCCGCAACACCCAGTCCCTCCAGTACCACTGTCAGTGTTGGTTCAACACCTTCCGTCGCGCCGGCGACGAGTGGCAAGCCGCGCGTTTTGCGAATCAATCTGGACGCGCGTCCGGACGTGCTCGATCCGCAGAAGGCATCGACGAGCGCGGAGATCGCGGTGCTGCAATTGGCGTACGAGGGACTGACGCGCATCGACGAGAATGGCAACGTGGTGCCCGGCGCTGCCCAATCTTGGGAATTTAGCAGCGACGGCAAGACGCTGACGTTTCACCTGCGCGCCGGTTTGAAACGCGCCGACGGCACGCCGCTCACCGCAAAGGATTTCGAGTACGCCTTCAAGCACGCGGTCGATCCGCGCGTCGGCGCGTTCGATCAATCGTTTATGGACGATGTGCACGGCGCGACGGCGGCGTACTCGATGGATCCCAAATCGCGACACGAAGACATTCAGAATGCGCTAAACAGCGTCGGCGTGCAAGCGACCGACGATTCGACGCTGACGGTCACGTTCGACCAGCCGACCGGTTACTGGCCCGTCATCGCGTCCACGTGGATTGGCTATCCGGTCGATCAGAGCAAGGAAAACGCCAACCCGGACTCGTGGTGGCTTACGCCGGCGAATCAGAACGGCAACGGACCGTTTATGATTTCCGACATCGAAGACCAAGTCATCAAGCTCGTGCCCAACCCCAATTACTGGGGCGGCAAGCCGGCGCTTGATCGAATCGAATTGACTTGGATCACCGATCCGGCGGCGGTGCTGGATAGTTACCGCAAGGGCGCGCTGGACGTCGCACAACTCACGCTCGATAACTTTGTTCAAGCGCAGTCCGACCCGGCGTTGAACAGCGACTTGCACGTTGCGCCTGCCGCGCGCGTGACTTATCTCGGTTTTAATATGAAAAAAGCGCCGTTCACCGACAAGAACGTTCGCAAGGCGTTCTCACAGGCGCTCGACCGCGCTAGTTTTGTCCGAGACGTGCTCAAAGGGATGGGCAAACCGTACCTGTCGTGGATTCCGCCGGGAGTTCCCGGCTACGATGCGACGGCGACGGTGCCTGGCTACGATCCGGCAGCGGCAGTGCAAACGCTGATCGACGCGGGCTACGGCACGCCGGACAAGAAACACGTCGATTGTACCAAATTGGGAACCATCAAACTGTCGTACAGCAACACGCCGCGCACGCAGTACTTGTACCAGTTCATCGCTGGCAGTTTGACGCGCGTGTTTCCATGCCCGGTGCTGCTCGATCCCATCGATCCCAGCGCATATTCGATTGCCGTCCGCGACCCCAAGACGACGCCGCAAATGTTCCTCATTCCCTGGGAGCAGGAATATCCGCACCCGCAAGACTGGCTGTTCCTGGAGACGTGCAACGGCGTCTATGCGATGACCATCGGTTACTGTGACAAGGACTTTGACGCTGCGCTCGCGGCGGCGAATCAGGAATTGGATCCGGTCAAGGCGCTCCAAAAGTATCAAGCGGCGCAGCAGATTTTTGTGGGCGATCTCGCCGGCGCGTTCCTATGGAACAACGAGAACGCCTACCTGATCAAGCCATATGTGCTCGGTCTGTGGGACCACCACAGCGCCAACGACAGTGTGTGGCCCGGTCAGTATGGTCCGGTGCTTTCCTACAGCATCGACACCTCGCGCGTCGGCGCGGGGTATCCGACGCAGTAGACGATAGGGGTCATTCAGGTTTCCAAATTTTTACTTGACAAACGCGTAAAAATATGCATAATGGCAATTGGTAGTGCAAGTCTGTGTTAGGGTGTGTCTTACGAGATCGCCAAGGACCGGAATTGCGGCTCTTGGCGCTTTTGTTTTGAAATAATCCATTCTCAGAAAATTAGTAGGGGGAGGAGGTGAGACAAGAATGGCAGATCGAATTACCGGCACCGTCAAGTGGTTCAACGCTTCGAAGGGGTACGGCTTTATCGCGCACGAGGGCGGCAAGGACGTATTCGTTCATTTCTCGGCGATTCAGGGCGAGGGCTATCGCAACTTGAACGAGGGCGAGCAGGTCGAGTTCTCCATCGAGGACAGCCCGAAGGGACCGCAAGCCGTGAACGTAACGAAAGTGGCATAATCCTTCCACTCAGTTTACGACGAGCAGCCACCGCGAGCAATCGTGCGTGGCTGTTTCATTTCTTGCGCTTTGGCGTGCTTTGAGTAAAATGGCACACGTTACGCAATACGTATTACATCGTGCGTATGTCGGAGATTCCTGTGGTTGTTGGTACCGTCGCGCGGCTCGATAATGTAACCCAATATTTTGGCGCGCAGTTGATCTTTTCCGATCTATCGTGGGAAATCTACCACGACGCGCGCATCGGTCTGGTGGGTCCGAACGGCGCGGGCAAGTCGACGATTTTGAAGCTCCTGGCGCGAGAAATCGAACCCAGCGCCGGCGCGGTACCGAAGGTCACGCGCGGCGTCCGCATCGGCTATTTGCCGCAGGAGCCAGAGTTCGATCTCACGCGCACCGTGTTGGAAGAGGCGCTCGACGCGTCGCCAACGCTTGCCGCGCTGGAACGCGAGATGGAGCGGCTGAACGCGCAGATGGCGGACGCATCGGTGTACGACGACGCGCGCAAACTCCAGCGCGTGTTGGACGCGCACGCGCGCGCCGTCGCCGAGTTTGAGGAACGCGGCGGCTTGAATTTCGATAACCGCGTGCGCGCGACGCTGCGCGGCTTGGGATTCGACGATGCGTCGCTGAACTTGCCGCTCTCCGCGCTCAGCGGCGGGCAGAAGAAGCTGGTCGGCTTGGCGAAATTACTGATCGAGCAGCCGGAACTGCTGCTGCTTGACGAGCCAGACAATCACCTTGATCTCAACGGTAAGCAATTCCTCGAAAAACTGATCGCGGATTACTCTGGCGCGGTGGTCATTGTCTCGCACGACCGTTATCTGCTCGACATCGTCGCGGACGAGATCGCTGAGTTGGACGCTCCGCTCGGCGCGCTGACGCATTACGTCGGCAATTATTCCGAATACGCGTTCGAGAAAAAGCAGCGGCTGCTCAAGCAGCAGCAAATGTTTGAAATTCAGCAGCGCGAAATCCAGCGGCTTGAATTTTCCGTTCGCCGCCTGATGGGCTGGGGCGCGGGGCAGAATGAGAAATTCGTCCGCCGCGCGCGGTCGATGATGAAGCGGCTGGACAAGATCGAGCGGATCGACAAGCCGCGGCTCGAACGCAAGACGATGGGGTTGGCGCTCTCCGCGCATCGGCGCGGCAGCAACAAGGTGCTGGAGATTGTTGGTTTGCGGAAATCGTTCGACGGCGATGAGGTGCTGCGCGGTTTGGACTTGATGGTGTGGCACCGTGAGCGCGTCGGCTTGATCGGCGCGAACGGCGCGGGCAAGAGTGTCTTGTTCCGCTGTATCCTCGGCGCGGAAACGCCGGACGCCGGCGAAATAAAGATCGGTCCGAGCACGACGGTGGCGTATTACGCGCAAGAGCACCAGACGCTCGATTACAACGCGACGCTCGGCGAGGAACTGCGCAAGATGCGCCCGATGGTCGACCGTGAGTTGTTCGGTTTGATGGGGCGTTTTCTATTCAGCGCGGAAGACGCCAAGAAGAAGATCAGCCAGTTGTCCGGTGGCGAAAAAGCGCGCGTGCAGGTCGCCAAGCTGATGATGCAGGGCGCAAACTTTCTCTTGCTCGACGAGCCGACGAACAACCTCGATATTCCTTCCTCGGAAATTCTTGAGAACGCGCTTGCAGATTACGACGGCACGGTGCTGGTGATTTCGCACGACCGCTATTTTCTCGACAACACCGTGGATCGCATCGTCGAACTGGACGACGGCGTGCTGACGGAGTATCTTGGCAATTACACCTACTACGTCGAGGAGAAAGCGCGGCGCGCGCGCGGCGAGCCAGTCCAACTCGAAGACGCAGACGAGGAAGACGAGTACGAAACAAAAACCCGCGCGGTGAAGAAGGCGCGGGGGAAATAGTGGGCAGATGAGGCAACCGCCGCGATGAGCGGCGATTGTTTTTGTTTGGCGGAGAACGCCGCCGCTCTCCGCCACGCCCCGCCTCGCTACCAACTCCGCGAATCAACTACTGACGCTAGCTCAAGACGGGCTGCGGGCGCGTGGTCGGAGAGCGTGTGTTTCACGCCCATTAGTCTGCATTTACCGCCCGAGTTCTATGAGAGATGAGCAATACCAAGCAATAGAGGGCTGTGGCAAATAATGTGAATGGCAATGAACATATTGTCGAGAAGAAAATAATCCCTAGGGTCACCGGATCGAGATAGGTACGGAAATAGAGGAATATCCTTGCCATTATTACAGCGGAAGGTATCAATGTACCTACAACGAGGAATCCAAGAGTTAGCAGCCATCTGTGTATCTTGAACAGCAAACCGAAGACGACAGCACTGATTATGCCTCCGAACAACACACTAACCTCTAGTGCTCCCAAGTCATCAGCAAGTCTACGTGGAGCGATTTGAAGAAGGATGAAATATTGAATGCCTCCTTGCACTAAACCCCATACGATGAATGCCACATAAAGCTTGCGTGTACTTGAATCGAAGAGTAACGCTTTCACTCGCTCCTCTTTTTTTGCAAAATTCACACTGCTGTCAACGCTATGGCGTGAAACTCGTTGCTACCCGCATCAGTGCGGGAAGCATGCCAATTTAGGTGGTTTCCCGCACCCAGAGTGCGGGAAACCATACTTTGCCAACCAAAACGCGCCTGCCGCCAACGCGCGCAAACGCGTCAGCCAACAGGCGCTTGGTATTTCACACAACTGCTTTGCCCAAACCGCAACGCGACCACCGTACCCTTCCTCTCCGAAGCGTACTGCATCAGGTCATTTGCCAGGACAAAGATTACAATCCCATTCTACCTTTCTTCCCACCCACTGTCAAAGCACGCACGGCGGCGATTATCATGAATTCAATTTGTCTGATGTTCGCGGCGCGCGGTGCGAATTTGCTTTTTTGCCGTTGTTTGGTAGAATCGGCGGCTAATGGTCGAACGAAAATTATCGGACACAGAGAAATCAGCGTTTGTCCGTGTTCATCTGTGTCCTATTTTCCCAAAGGAGTCTTATGGCTGAACACGTTCTCGATCAAGTCACGCTCGGCGCGCTTGTCATCGTGCGCGACAAGATGATGGCGCAGCAAGCCGCGGGGCGCAAGGTCTACCGCCTCGAAGTCGGCGACACGTCGTTCGATACGCCGTCGCACATCCGCAAGGCGATCATCGACGCGCTGGAAAGCGGCAAGACCCATTACCCGCCGTCCACCGGTCTGCCCGCGCTGCTCGCGGCAATGCTCAAGAAGATGCGCGAGGAAAATCATCTGCCGATTCGCGACACGGACCACGTCATGGTAACCATCGGCGGCATGCACGGTTTGTATATGAGCTTTAGCGCGCTGCTCAATCCCGGCGACGAAGTGATCTTGCCCAATCCAATGTGGAGTGAGATTCACGAATTGATCCGCCGACCCGGCGGTGTGCCGGTGCCGATCACGCTGCGCCCGGAACGCAATTTTCTCTATGATCCAGCCGAAATCGAAAAGGCAGTCACGCCGCGCACCAAGGCGATCTACATCAACACACCGCACAACCCGGTCGGCGTGGTCGTGTCCGAGGCAACGCTTAAACAAATTGCCGATATTGCCGTCCGCCACAATCTCTACGTCGTCAGCGACGAGGCGTACGAACATGTCATCTTCGATGGACTCAAACATGTCAGTATCGGTTCACTGCCGGGCATGGCGGATCGCACGATTACGTGCTTTACGTTTTCTAAGACGTATGCGATGACCGGGCTGCGGCTCGGCTATCTTGCCAGCAACGACGATGTGCTGGTCGATCGATTCCGCAAACTGCTGCGCCTGACCAGCAACGGCGTCCCGTCGATCACGCAGTGGGGTGGCATCGCCGCGCTCACCGGACCGCAGGAGACGACCCGGCAAATGATGGCGGAACTTGAACGGCGGCGCGATATTTTCTACGATGGTTTGAAATCGATCAAGGTGTTCGACGCGTTCAAGCCGCAAGGCGCATTCTACGCGTGGGCGAAGATTTCCGACGCGTGGGGCGGTTACAACGGCGCGAAGGATTCCTGGGCGATGACGAATTATCTGATCGATCAAGCCGGCATCGGCACGTCGCCTGGCGTCGCGTTCGGTTCCGCCGGCGAAGGATACGTGCGCTTTGCGTTCACCGTCGCGCCGGAAGTGTTGATCGAATCGATTGAAGTGATGCAGGACTTGTTCAACAAGTGATTTGATCCAGAATCAAAAACGCGGACGAAACGACTCGTCCGCGTTTTTCGTTTGTCCGGTGCGGGGTTGCTAAAATGGCGTCTGCGTTTCGCCGCCGTCGACGATGAAATGCGCGCCGGTGACGAAGGAGGCGCGCTCGGACGCGAGGAACACGACGACGTTCGCAAATTCCTCCGGCTGACCGATGCGCCCAAGCGGAACATTTTTCTCTGCCAGCGCGTACTCTTCGCGGACCGCCGTGCCGTTGCGTTTGGCTCGACTGTCCATCAGTTGCACGACGCGGTCTGTCTCGATGATGCCGGGCGAAATGGTGTTGACGAGGATGCCGTATTGTGCCAATTCGTTCGCCTGCGTCTTGGCAAGCCCGACCACTGCTGCGCGGATCGAGTTCGACAGCATAAGATCGGCATACGGCTGCTTGATCGTCAGCGATCCCAGGTGCAGGATGCGTCCCCATTTTTGTTTTTGCATAAACGGGATCACCGCGCGCGACAGCCGCACCGCGCTCATCAGCGTCAGGTTCGTCGCCGCGACCCACTGCTCATCAGTCAACGCGACAAACTCGCCGGGCGGCGGTCCGCCGGCGTTGGTGACGAGAACGTGAATCGTGCCGAATTTCTTTACCGTCTCGTCCACCGCGCGCTGAATGTCCTCTGCGCGCATTGCGTCGGCGACGATCGCGAGCACCGGCGCGCCGGTGGCGTCGCGGATTTCCTTTGCCGCTTGCTCGATGCGCGCTGCATCGCGCGAAAAGATGGCGACGTTTGCGCCTTCACGCGCCAGCCCCAGCGCGACCGCCTTGCCCAGTCCCTTGCTCGCGCCCGCAACGAGCGCGACTTTGTTTTTCAAGGCAAGATCCATTGGCACTCCTTTGAGGTTAGAAGTTGGAGGTTAGAAATTGCACGTTAGATGAAGACTGTTTCGCTGTTTCACTGTCTCACCGTCTCACCGTCTCACTGTCCCACTGACCACTACCCACTACTCACTGCCTCTTGAACCAATACCACGCGCTCGCGCGCGCGCCACGATCCGCGCCGTGCTCGATGCGCTCTAACGCCCAGTGCGGCGCGAACGTTTGTTGGACCTCGTCCGGTGTGACGCCGGCGGCGCGCAGTTGAACGCCGCGGCTGGGTTCTTCTGCCGGACGCGGGCTGAACGCGTACAGCATAAAGACCGCGCCGGGACGCGTCAGCTGCGCCAAATGCTCGGCGTAGCGCGCGCGTCCTGCCGCGTCGATGCTGTGAAAGCACCCCATATCGAGCACAAAATCGAATGGCTCGCGCATGCCAAGCGAATCGAGGCGTGTGACATCGGCGGCATGGAACTCCACGGCGACGCCGGCGTGCTGCGCCTTGTCTCGCGCGGTCGCAATCGCTTTCGCTGCAAAATCGACGCCGACAACGGTAAAGCCGTGCTGCGCGAGATAGATCGAGTTGGTGCCGGTGCCGCAGCCGAGGTCAAGCGCGCGGCCCCTGATCGTTCCGCTTTCGATCTGCGCGACGACTTCCGGCGGCGTAATACCGGAATCCCACCGTGGTTTGGAAAAGCGATATTGGAAATCGAAGAAGAGTTTGCGAAGCATTGTCACATCACCGGTCGAAGTAGGTTTCGGCGCGCGCGTCGCCGTGCGCGTCCCACGCGCGCTCGATCAACTCGATGCGATTCTGGAAAATCGGCTGGGGCAATCGGTCGCGGGCAAAGAATCCCACGTCGCATGTCTCGAGCGGATGCGGATGCAGTTCGCCGCCGTCGAGCCGACAGTCGAAAACGATGCTGTAAAAGTGCAGATTCGTATCGCCGCGCCATTTGGCGCTGTCGTAGATTCCGATCACGCGCTGCGGCGTGACGAGCAAGCCGGTTTCCTCGCGCACTTCTTTCGCAGCGACTTGAGCGGGCGCAAAACCAATGTCCGCCCAGCCGGTTGGATAGAACCAGCCGCCCTCGGGGCGTTCGATCATCAAAAGCTCGTCGCGCGCGTTGAACACGATCGCGCCAATGCCCACTTTGGGAGTGACGTAGCCGCGCACGTCCGGCAAAATATCGGCGCGCCAGCGCGCGGCAAATTCATTCGCGAGTTGCGGATCGAGCGCGGCACTCGCGTTCATCGTCGCCGCCATCGTCGCGGCAAGCTCAAGGAGCGCTTCGTAGCGCTCCCGGTCGTACGTGGGCGGACCGAACGCGATGCCGGTCTGCGCGATCGCGCGTAGCTGCTGAATCCAGAGCGCCAGTTGCGGTGTGATGTCGGTCAAAGGGCTTGTCTCCTCTTTGCCGTGCACTCGTCGCAGGGACACAGATCGCGCAGGTACCCCCAATCGTAAATGCCGTATGAGTGACCGTCCGCCCACTGGAATTGGATTCCGTATCCGCCGACGGCAGACACATCGCTCACTGCCTTCAATTCGCCGACGGCTTTGAGCACGGATTCAGGCGACTCGCCCGGCTTACCGACGCCTTCCTTCCACGGCTGACATTCCGCGCACGGGCACGCGCGACGCAGGTACGTCAGGTCGTAGACGCTTTCGTGACCGTCTTGCCAGTTGATCTGGATCAATTTGTTTTCGGTATCGACCAAAATCTTTTGCGGCTTGGGCATTCCCTCTCCAAAAAGCCACAGAAGCACACGGAAACACACAGAAAAATTTCTGTGCCATTCCGCGTCCTTCTGTGGCGAATTATCGACTTCGCTTCACGCCGACGCGTTCGCAGTACTGGGTGAGCGGGCAGATCGAGCAGCGCGGCGAAGTGGGGTGGCACAGGTGCTGACCGAACGACACCAACTCGTCGTTGATTTCGATCCAGTACTGAGGCGGCAGTTTTTCGCGCAGCGCCATCTCGGTCTGGTCCGGCGTCTTCGTCTGGACGTAGCCCCAGCGATTCGTGATGCGATGGACGTGCGTATCGACGCAGATGCCGGGCTTGCCAAATCCGAGCGTCACGACGAGGTTCGCCGTTTTGCGTCCGACGCCCGGCAGCGCGACCAAAATGTCGATGTCATCCGGGACGCTGCCGCCATAACGCTCGACCAGCTCGCGACAGACCGTCAGGATATTGCGCGTCTTGATGCGATAGAAGCCGACCGGGTAGATCGCTTTTTCGATTTCGGACGGCGGTAGTTTGAGCATCGCGGCGGGCGAGTCCGCCAGTTGGAACAGCCGCTTCGATGCGACCGCCGTGACCGCGTCTTTGGTCCGCAGACTGAGCATCGTCGAGATCAACACGCGAAACGGATCGTTCAACTGCCGCGCCAATTCGGTGACGTAGGGCGTGGTCCAATCACGCGTGACGCTGCGCAGGATTTCGATTACGGCGTCGATGTCGGTGTCTTTCACTTGATTCCTCTGGCTATCGTTCGATGCGTCGATAACGCGTTAGTTTCGTCGCATCGCCGTTTGCCGATTGATACAGCAGGACGATGCCGTGCCGATCGACCCAGAACGAGTCTTCGTCGGCGCTGCCATCGGTCGTCAGTGTGTAGCGCCGCGCGGAGAATCCTCCGGCGGGCACGGTAATTTTTTCTTCCGCGACGCACGCGTAGTTCTGCTTGACCGCGCGTGGTTCGAGCGTTTGCGAATCGATGCGGACCGCGTCCACCCCGCGCGACTGACCGATCTGCAAATTCAATCGTACCAATGTCACGGTCGTGAAGAGCGGCGACGTAAAACTGACCTCGTGCTTGGGCGTGAAATCGATTGCGGACTCGCGCGCCGCTTCGCCGCGCGGCTCGATGTGCGCGCTCCATTGCGCGCCGGCGGCGCGCTGTTCGCTCGTTACCGTCTTGCCGCCTGCCTCGACGCGGAGGGTGACCTGCGTATGCGACCAGTGCTGGGTGACTTGATAGGTGAAATGGTACTCGGCGGGTGGGTCGGTGAACGTGGTGCGCGAATCGAGCAGCAGACCGCCGTGCGCGAGCTTGGAAAATTGCCAGGTCGAATGCCCGGTGGTTGCGTCGCCGTGATGATGCGTGTACGCGCCTTCGGCGACGAGTTGTCCTTTGGCTGGCATGGTGTCTCCTAATTCAGCGTGAGGCAATCGCGCAGTTGCGCGGTCGTGATATTGCCGCCGCTGAGAATCAGCGCGACGTTCTTACCGCGCAGTCGCTCCGTCAGTTTGAGCGCGCCGGCAAGCGACGCCGCGCCCGCGCCCTCGGCGAGCGTGTGGGCTTTTTCCAGATACAAAACGATAGCGCGGCGGATGTCGTCGTCGCTGACCAGAATGAAATCGTCCAGCCAGTCCCACAAGATTTGCTGCGGCAGCGCGAACGCGGTGCGCGTGGCAAGTCCTTCGGCAAACGTTCCCATCTGGTCGGTCAGTAGT
>DAIDTM010000236.1 GCA_027457205.1 Anaerolineae bacterium
GCGCGCGACGCTCTTTTCGTTGGAACAGGAACGCGCGAGCGAGCAATCGTATAGCGCGGTTATTCTGATCGGCGTGTTACTGGCGGCGATCATCGTCGCGACGATGGTCAATGTTCTGGGCGGAGCGATTGTGCCGCCGGCGCAGCCGGTCATTCTAAGCGGACCCACGCCGACGCTGGCAGCCATCATCTTTCCGACCAACACGCAGCTGCCGACGCTCACGTCGCCGCCGCCGCTGCCTACCGAAACGCCGCTCGTGACGAGTACGCCGATCACCGTCACAGCGACTCGCGCGGTGAGGTCAACAGCCACGCCGGCAGCGACTGCGCCCGCCTTTCCGCTACCCGCGCCGATGCTGACCGCGCCGCCAAATGGAAATGTGTTTACCGGCAGCGGTCAAGCCAACGCGGCGCTCACTTTTCGATGGACCTGGAACTGCGATCAGTGCCAGTTGGGACCCAACGACCGTTTCGTCGTCGTGATTGTCTACACGGACAATACAGGCAAACCTGTTTCGATAGGCGGCGGAACGCAGAACAGCTATCTGGCGATGGCGGACATCATTCGCGGCTTGGGACGGGATGTTTGGCATCAAGCGCAGGACGACTCGTATCAGTGGTACGTTCAAGTCAAGCGCTCGCCTAACGACCAGCCGCTTACTCCACCGAGTGACACGTGGAAATTTGTTTGGCATTGAGTTGATCCTATGGCAGAACACATTCTTGTCATCGAAGATGAACAAAAGATTGCCGATTTTCTGCGGCGCGGGCTGACGTACGAGGGCTTCAAAGTCGAGATGTGCCTGGATGGCGAGTCCGGCTTGAAAGCCGCGCGCGACACGCCGCCCGACCTGGTGATTCTCGATTGGATGCTGCCAGGTCTCGACGGCTTGGAAGTCTGCCGCCGCCTCCGCGCCGGCGGCTCGGTACCGATCCTGATGCTGACCGCCAAGGACTCGGTCGCCGACCGCGTCAAGGGCTTGGACAGCGGCGCAGACGATTACGTTGTCAAGCCATTCGCGTTCGAATAACTGATCGCGCGCGTGCGCGCGCTGCTGCGACGCAGCCACTCGACGGAAGAAACGGTGTTGCGATTTGCCGACCTCACGCTCAATGTCAGCACGCGCGAGGTGACGCGCGGCACGCGCAAGATCGACCTGACGACGAAGGAATTTGACTTGCTCCATTTCTTTATGCGTCACCCGCGCCAGGTGATGACGCGCGAAATGCTCTACGACCGCATCTGGGGCTATGACTTTGGCGGCGAGTCGAACATTCTGGAAGTGTACATTCGTTACCTAAGATCAAAATTGGAAACTGATGACGAAGCGCGGTTGATCCAGACCGTGCGCGGCGTCGGCTACGCGTTAAGGGAAGAGTAGTCAGATCGTCCCATAGTCTCGTAGTCATAACTTGACTACGTGACCATTTGACTACAAGACGAGCTATGTCTATTCGTTTACGTTTGACCCTCTGGTACGTCCTGCTCCTTGCCGTTATCCTCGTTGTCTTCAGCGGCGCGCTGTACTCCATCCTCTCGATTAGTTTGTTCGACGAGGTGAATCGTACGTTGGAGACGCGGGCAGCGGAAGTGCAAAACGGTTTGTCGACCGCGCTGGCGATGCAAAGCGACCCGCGGATTTTTCTGCTGCGCGGAAGAGTCGTGCTGCCGTCGGCGAACGCCTTTGCCACGCCCGGCGTATTTGTCCAGGTCGCTACCTTGGACGGCACGCCGGTGAGCCGCTCGGAAAATCTGGGCACGCAAACGCTGGACATATCGTCCCAAACGCTGGCTTCGGTCGCAAATGGCAACGCGGCGTTTGTCAACTTGACGAGCGATCACGTGGCGCTGCGCGTTTATCTGGTCCCATTGATACTTCACACGCCGGACCAGCCGCTTCCCCAAACGATTGCCGTGATCGAAGTGGCGCAATCGTTGCAGGGCGTGACTGAAACCTTGCAGCGTCTGGCGACGCTGATGCTGGGTGGGATTGTCGGCGGATTGGTGCTGGCATCCATCGTCGGCGCGCTGCTGGCGCGCAACGCGCTCGCGCCGATTGACCGGATGACCCAGACGGCGCGCAGCATCGCCAGCGCCGGTGATCTGGCGCGTCGCATCGATCAGCCCAAGACCCACGACGAAGTAGGTCGCCTGGCGGCGACGTTCAACGAAATGCTCGCGCGCATCGAAGAACTGTTCCGCTCGCAGCAGCGTTTCGTCGCCGATATGTCACACGAGCTGCGCTCGCCGTTGACCGCGATCCGCGGCAATCTCGATCTGTTGCGGCGCGGCGCGTTCGAGAATGTCGAAGAACGCAACGTCTCGCTGGCGGCGATCGATTCAGAGTCAGCGCGGATGCAGCGGATGGTGCAGGACTTGCTGCTGCTCGCGCAGGCGGACGCCGGCATCACCATCGAAAAACGCGTCGTCGAACTGGATACGCTGCTGCTTGACGTGTACCGCCAAGCGCGTTTGATCGCCGGTAGCGTCAAGGTGACGTTGGGCAGTGAGGATCAAGCTCAAGTCCTGGGCGATCCCGACCGCCTGAAGCAGTTGTTCTTGAACTTGATGGACAACGCGATCAAGTACACGCCCAGCGGCGGCGAGGTGACGCTCTCGCTCGAGCGCGATACCGAATGGGTGCGCGTCACGGTGTGCGACACCGGCGTTGGCATTCCGCCGCAACACCTCGCGAAAATCTTCGACCGTTTTTACCGCGTCGACAAGGCGCGGGCACGCATTCCTTCGTCCCTCAGCCTAGGTCCGGACGGCGCCGGCGGCGGCACGGGCTTGGGGCTTGCCATCGTCAAGTGGATCGTCGACGCGCACGATGGCAAGATTGACGTGCAAAGCGAAGTGGGCAAAGGCAGCACCTTCACGGTGACGCTGCCGCTGGCGTTAAAGAACTAGTGGTACGCCATGTCCTCCCGGCAAGCCGAGTCCGACACTGAAAAACTCGAACGACGCAACCGCGAACTCTCTATCCTCAATGCGATTGCCTCCGCGCTGAACCGTCAAGTCGATTTGACGCGCGCGCTGAACGCCGCGCTCGCCCAAGCGGCAGACCTCTTGGATTTGCGTACCGGCTGGATCTGGCTGTTGCGCGAAGAAACCGGCGAACCTTTTCTCGCCGCAGCGCAGAATCTTCCCCGCGCGTTGATCGAAAATCCCCAACGAATGGCAGGCGGTTCGTGCTATTGCCTGGACACGTTTCGCTCCGGCGATCTGAACGGCGCGGCAAACGTCAACGTGGTTACCTGCACGCGGCTCAAGGATTTGGTGGATGGTACGGATGGGCTGCGGTATCATTCGAGCATTCCGTTGTACGCGCACGGAAAAAAGCTCGGCGTGCTCAACGTCGCCAGCCCGGATTGGCGCGAATTGTCGCCAGATGATTTGCGGCTGCTCTACACGATGGGCGATTTAGTGAGCATGGCGATCGAGCGCGCGCGGCTGTTCGCGCGCAGCGCCGAGTACGGCGCGGTGGAAGAGCGCAATCGTCTCGCGCGCGAAATTCACGATACGCTCGCGCAAGGACTAGCCGCGATCGCGCTGCAGCTCGAAACGGCGGACGCGTTGCTCGAATCGGGAGCAGACCCAGAACGCGCGCGGCGCGCAATCGAGCAATCCTTG
>DAIDTM010000237.1 GCA_027457205.1 Anaerolineae bacterium
ATCACCAGTACGCGGTCGCACAGTTCGGGCAGCTCGTCCGGCTCGGAGGAGATCACCAGCACGGCCATGCCACGCCTGGCAAGGTCGCGGATCAGCCGGTGGATTTCGCCGCGCGCGCCGATGTCCACGCCGCGCGTCGGCTGCGCGGCGAGCAGCAACTTGGGATGGCGTTCCAGTTCGCGCGCCATAATCAATTTCTGGATATTGCCGCCTGACAAGCTCTTGACCGGCGTGTCCAGCGTCGGCGTTTTCACATCGTACTCGCGCACCAACCGGCTGCAGTGTTCCTCGATTTTGCCGAAATCCTGAAAGGTGTTGTGCGACATGGGCGGCTGCGCGTGCGTTTCGAGGATCGCGTTCTCCTGAACGCTGAAATCGCGGATCACGCCCATCGTCATCCGTTCTTCGGGGATGAACGCGACGCCGGCGGCGATGACATCGGCAGGCGGATGATTCGTCAAATCGCGTCCGTCCACGGTCACCGCGCCGCTCTCCGCGCGCCGCAAACCAAAAATCGTCTCGGCGAGTTCACGCTGTCCGTTGCCGGACACGCCCGCGATGCCGACGATCTCACCGGCGTGGACGTCGAGCGAGAGATTCTTTACGGCGGGCAGCCCCTTGTCGTTCAGCGCGCCGAGGTTCTCGACGCGTAGAATTTTTTCGGCGGATGTCGTGGACGCCTTCTCCCAATGCGTCACCACGTCGCGTCCGACCATCATCCGCGCAAGCTCTTTTTCGCTCGTCGCTTTTGTGGCGATGCTGCCGACCACGCGTCCATCGCGCAGCACCGTCACGCGGTTGCTGATCGCCATCACCTCGTGCAGTTTGTGGCTGATGAAGATGAGCGCGTGTCCCGTCTCGGCGAGGCGGCGCAGTGTGACGAACAAGTCGTCGACTTCTTGTGGTGTCAGCACCGCGGTCGGCTCGTCGAGAATCAACAGCGCGGCGTCGCGGTACAACGCCTTGAGGATTTCAACGCGTTGTTGCTGTCCGACCGCCAGTTGCCAGACGAGCGCGTGCGGGTCTACTTTGAGACCATACCGCTCGCCGAGTTCAAGAATCCGCCTACTCACCACGTCCAGATCGAGCATCAATCCGCGCGACGATGGCAACCCCAGCGCGATGTTCTCTGCGACGGTGAACGCCGAGACGAGTTGAAAATGCTGATGGATCATGCCGATACCATAACGCAGCGCATCGGTTGGCGATTTGATTTTCGCCGGCTGTTCGTTAATCAGGATCTCGCCTTCCTCCGCTGGATAGAGACCGTAGAGGACGCGCATCAGCGTACTCTTGCCTGCCCCGTTCTCGCCGAGTAAGGCGTGAATCTCGCCAGCGCGTACGTCGAAATCGACCTTGTCATTTGCGAGGACGCCGGGAAATCGCTTGGTGATGCCGCGCAGTTCAACGTGCTGGAGGGTGTGCGTAGTCATGCAGAAACCTCAGGATTTCCCCGAGTTCCTCCAAGTCCCGCGTGCGGGGAACTCGGAGGAACTCGGAGGAAAAAGCTCTTACTTTACACCTGTTTGAATCGTACCGTCGATCAACCCCTGGACTGTCTTGTCTGCCAATGCCCTGACATCAGGAGACAATGCGAAGGCGGGATTGTAAACCATTTTCAACCCACCGTTCTTGAGGGTCATGATGTAGACTTTCCCACCCAGGGTTCCTTTGTTGATATTGGCAATCATGTCGTCCAACGCGATGCTCCAATCGTAGATCTGATTGGCGACCACGATCTTGGGAGCCAGCGAAGTTTCGTCCGCATCATTGCCAAACCAAAGGACGTTCTTGTCCTTTGCCACACTAACCGCTCCGACGACCATTTGTGAAGTGCCGGAAAGAACATCGGCGCCTGAGGAAATCATTGTCTGTGCGGTTTGCGAAGCGAGAGCCACATCGCTGAAGGACTGCGTATAGGTTACCCGGACTTGGATATTCGGATTTGTCGCCTTGGCACCAGCTTGGAAACCATCGGTGGTCAGTTTGCCATCGCCCGCTGGGATCGGTCCGACGAAGCCGATGACTCCGGTCTTGGAGAGCTTCGCCGCCATGACTCCTTCGACGTAACCACCCTGGTCGGAAGCGACGGTGTACGAAAAGATATTGTGGATACCCTTCGATTCGTACGTATCCACAGCCGTGCCCCACGCAAACGCGGTTTTTGGAAAGTCCGGTGCGATGTCCGCGAGTGACGCGCCGTACTGCGAGCCGTGCGCGATGACTAGGTCATAGCCCTTGCTCGCATAGTCGCGAATCGCGGCGGCTGCATCTGGCACGTTGAACATATTCTCGGTATAGACGAACTGGAATTTGTCCTTGCCCATTTCGTTCTGTACCTTTACCAGCGCGTCGTACATACTCTGGCTAAAAGACAGATCATTGGCGGCGCTGGGCAAGATCACCGCGACGCGGAAGGGCTTGGTGGACGCTGTCGTTGGCGCAGCCGTCGGCGCGGTGGTGGCTGCAGGCGCAGAGGTCGCCGCAGGTGCGGTCGTCGGCGCGGGGGCAGTCGTCGGCGCAGGCGCGGTGGTTGGTTG
>DAIDTM010000238.1 GCA_027457205.1 Anaerolineae bacterium
CTTCATCGCGGACGGCAAGATCGCCATGACGCGACGGAAGGCGTGGTGGCGCGATCAGCCGTCCTACACGCCGCGCTGGAACGGATTGTGCAATGTGTGTGGACGGGTCTACACCGATCTGGTTTTGCAAGACGCTTGGGCAGACGATCCCGACGCCGGAAAACCGTATCCGCCCCGGTATGACGGCGATGAGGACAAGGGCTTTTATGCGGTTCAGGCGTACGTCGTCGCGTGTCCCGCCTGCGTCGAGCAGCACCACTTGCTGATTCAGTCCCGCGAGACGCCCTACAACACTTTCGATCGCTGGGACGAAGCCACGCGGCGGGCGTATCGTTCGCGCCCCCACCCGGTCCTGTGTCGTTATCAGCATTGCCCGGTCGAAGCGCAGATCAACGCGCTCGACGACGCGCCGCCAATCGAAGTTTGGAAACGCGACGATCCGCTCGCCGATCTTGAGGCATAGATGCTCGCCCAAACCGCGCAACAACTTTCGCTTGACCCGTCCGTGCTGCAAGCCGCCTGCCGCGATCTCCAGAACCCCGACACGGCTCAAGCCACACCGCGCGCGGCGCGGCACAATGCGCGGCGAAATAAGCGGACCATGGTTCGGCAATTTCAGGACACGCTGTTCGACCTTGGACAGATCGAGTGCTCGATTTGCGGACACGTCGATTGCGGACATACGGCGGCGGACCGCCGTTACCATCGCGCGCTGGATCGGCGTGTGCTGCCGCACCGCCAGGTGTCGATCGCTCCCGCGCTGAGCGAGCAGGCGTGGGAGAGTTATTCGGGCGACACGATTGCGGAATACGACACGATCCGCAAACCGTTCCTGTTCGAGGGCAAACTGTACTGCAACATTGGCGGCACACGACAGAAGTTCGAGGGCTACCGGGTCGTCGAGCGGAGCCAGTTTCAGGAACGCACGTTTCGTGACAGCGATCTTGCGGGATTTCGCAGAACGCCGTACTATGATCCACGCCTGAAAGAGCAGTTCGCGGGCGATCAGCGACGGCACGCCCCAAAGGGATACTACCACGGGGTCCGCGTGAAACGCGGCGGAAAAGAATACGTGCTGGTCGGTCCGCCGGTCGAGTTCGTCGTCTTGCCCGACGAGTCGCGACGAAGTAAGCGGACCCTTGTTCGGTAATTTCCAACCTACGCGCAGAGATTCGCAAGGCGCTGGACGAGATTCGGACGCACGATCCCGAACTCGCCGCCCATCTCGAAGCCAACATCATCTTCGACGACGAAAAACTAACCGTCCAGTATAAGGGAGATGGTCCATGGAACACCCGAAACCTGCTCTGAGAAAAACCACCAACTACCGTCGCGGCGCAGACGCGGAACGCCGCGCGATCAAAGAACTCCTGCACCCGCGCGCCGATTCGCCCGATCTCTTTCGCTTGGGTTGGCACACCGCGATTCGCAGCGCGGGGTCACGCGGGACTTGGGACATCAATCTCCTCGGTCCCCACGCGGTGCTGTATGTCCAGGTGAAACGCGTGGACGACCCGAATCGCGCGCGGCGACTGCTCGTTCGCGAAGCCCGACGGCTGACGCGGCTGCCTCGCCGGCGCAAGACCGTTCCGCCCGGTGTGCTGCGCGCCGTGCTCGTCTGGACCTCGCAACGCTGGCTTGGCGCGATCAAGCCGTCCGACGGAGAGCCAACCATCTTTTTCTAAAAAGACGACGGCGCATCGCCGTCGCACATTACGCGTAGGAGAAGAAACATGAACCCGACTCAAACAACCCAATCGAAACCGACTCACTCGATCCTGCGCTGGCTCGGCAGCCGGATGGCTGGCCTCCTCAAGTTCGCGTTCCACCACCCCATCGAAGCCGCGGTGCTCGTGGTCGTGCTCTGGATCGCGCTCGTGGGACTCACCATCGCCAACTGGAGCGCCGCACCCCAGAACGGCATCGCCCAGACCGCAATCGCCGGCGAGCAGCAGTCGTTCCAGGACACGATCGGTTCGCACATGTCCTCGATCACCGACTGGATGTTCCAGGCAATCGGCAACGCAATCGACCTCACCAGTTACATGGCGGCGACCTGGATGGCGAAATTCACCGGCTACTTTTACCAGCAGATGCTCGGCTCCGCGCCGGCACACGCGACGGCTCCCGCGCCCGCGCCGCATCACAAATGAAACACCGTCTCAACTGTCTCCATCGGGGAGAAGATCGAGCGCGATCACAAAACCGAAGTCGTGCAGCCGTCGTGCGGTGTCGCGGGTCGGGGTGTCTGGTATTGTGTGACCCATCGCAAACGCTTTCAGAACAACGCCGAAAAAGCCGCGCACACCGATCGTGGCGCATACCAATTGGCATGGATCTGCTTTGAACATGGAGCCGAAGTCCCGTGAAACAGACAACGAACACCGATCGCTCGCCATCCGATTGGCAGTCGCATCTGACCGCGGCTCTCGCCGAGCACCTCGCCGCGCTGCATCACAAATTACCGCGCCGCGTCGATCAGGACGAACCGCCATGCTGAAGGCAACCTCCACGACAACCAAGACCCCCGCGATCCATTACGCCACCGCGCGCAAGGATTACACTTGCGCGCGGTGCAACCAACCGATTCTACGCGGGACGGTCTATGCGCGCTTGGAGCGTCCGCCATTCCAATACCACCGCGAATGCGCGCCCCACGCACCGCATTACGGCGACGATCATATCGTCGCCGACCGTGAAGGAGGAGACTGATGCTTCGCTTTTTCCGTGTGATCCACCAACGTTGGATTGATTTCCTTTGGAAACTGCCTTGGAGCCAGTGGGTCCTCGTCGCAAAACTTCCGAAAGAAGTGATGGACCACATCGTGCAGAACAAGACTTCTCACTGAAGCGCAAGGAGGATGCTCATGCTGAACGCAACCCAGCGCGAACAATTCTTCAAACCGTTTCGCCTCCAAATCCTGAAGATCGCCCAGGATCACTACCGCTCGGTGACCTACGCGGTCATCGTCCGAAATGTCATTCTCACCGGCCGTGCGTCGATCGTGCGCGTCTGGTAAATTCGCGAACGCGAGCGCGACTTTGCCGGCGAATGGTGTGATCTGACAGAAGACGACCACGACCTCTACGCCCGCCAGCGCCGCTTCTCGACACTGCACGACGCGGAGCAGGTTGCCGTCCACGAAGCCGAGGGCTTGCAGCTGCCATTCCATCGCGGCAAGGACATCCTCGACGAGGACGAAGTTCTACGCGGACCGGCGCAAAAGTGCCTCACCTGTGGGAGAGACGCCGGACGGGGATTCGAGCCGGTCGTTTGCGAAAATTGCCGCGCGGCTCTGCACACCGGTCGTCGGGCTTTCGGCGAACGGAAACTGTATACCGTCCAACACCGCGACCTGCTCGACTATCTGTACGGCAGTCGCACCACCGACCTGTCCAAGCGGCTGATCGAATTGATCCTGGAACTGCTCGGCACTCGGTTCGCCGGCGAATACACCGCTTACGGCGATCCAGACGGCAAGCCGGTCGATACCCTGGCGCATCCAGCCCGCAAGAACGGACGCAACTGGGAGCAAAAGGTGTTTCTGACCCCAGAGCAATTTTCTGACATCCAGGCATTGCTCGCGCACGTGAACGAAATGGGCGCGGCAGCGCACAAGGGCGGACGCGAGCGCGGAGAGTCGATCCTGCTCCAACTGGCAGCCAACGCACTGAGCGTGGACGATTTCAATCGGGCGAGCGTCCACCACGATCGCTTTGCGCCAAATCCCGCGCGGGACGGCAATGAAGATTGACGCGACACTATCCTGGCGCTGGAGGATTTTCAATGTCCCATCAACCTATCGTATTTGTCGTAAAACAAGACAAGCGCGACATGCGTATCGAATGGCAAATCCCAGACGTGCGCGGTCCGGGCGATTTTCTCTACTGGGCGTTTGAGTGGGGCGCGAAGTACGAGATGCGCCTCACCATCGAAAAGCACATTCCGACCGCTGAGTTTGTTGCCCAGTCCGGTTGCGCCGGAGAATATTCCGCGCACATGCGCTGGGACACGCTCGCCGGGTGCATGGTGCGCGAGCAGCAATTCGGAAGCATTCATTATCTGGTGCACCACGGACTCGACGGTCTGCCCACCAGGTTTCTGCAAGCGTTGCCGCGGGACGTGCCGCTCTTCGAGGTCTTGCCGCCCTTCGGCGGACTCGTGCGCCTCACCATGGACGAGTGGTTGGCGCATTACGATGATCGCTCCAAGGACATCGCGCACTTGGCGATAGCCAAAAAGGAACTCGCGTGAAACAAGACCACACGATCCTAAGCCCAGAAACCGACTGGACAGCCACCGTCGCGCAAGCGCACGCAGGACTGGCTCAACTCACGCACGCGCTCGACCAACTCGCGGTGCTGCGCGACGCGGCGACCGCCGAGATCGCCGAGTACTTGCGCGCCGAGTCCGGCGTCGAACTC
>DAIDTM010000239.1 GCA_027457205.1 Anaerolineae bacterium
CTCTGCGACAACTTGCGCTGGCGGTTCCTCGACCGCGGCGACCGGCTCAGCGACAACTTGCGCTGGCTTCTCTTCGACGATTTGGGGTTCCTCAACCACCGGCAATGCCGGCGCTTCGGCAACAATCGGTTTCTCTTCCTCGATGATAGCGGCGAGTGGTAACTCCACCGGCGCTTGGGGTGTGGCGGCAACCGGCGCCGCGCCCGGCGCTTTGCGTTCGCGGCGTTTTTCTTTCTTGGCTTTTTTCTCTTCCAATGCCGGCTGAGCCGCAGCGATTTGTTCTTTCGCGCTCATGCGCTTCATAAATCGCTCGACCTGTCCGGCGGTATCGACAATACGCTGCTCGCCCGTGAAGAACGGATGGCAGTTGTTGCAAACGTCGGTATGGATTTCTTTTTTCGTGGATCCGGTCGTCCACGTATTGCCGCACGCGCACGTCACGCGCGCGTCGGGATACCATGTGGGGTGAATACCTGGTTTCACAATAAACCCTCTCACGTGACGAATGACAGGTGGCGGGTGACGCGAAAACTGTTTATTCCGTCACTCGACACTCGGCACTGGTCAGTCACTTTGCGGATAAACGCTAACTTGTTTCTTTTCTTTGCTGAACGGCTCGAACTTCACTTTGCCGTCGATCAGCGCGTACAGCGTGTCGTCTTTGGCAAGTCGGACATTCAAACCCGGGCGGATGCGCGTGCCGCGCTGCCGCAGAATGATCGTGCCTGAATGGACCCACTCGCCGTCGAACCGCTTGACGCCTAACCGCTGCGCGTTGCTGTCGCGACCGTTGCGCGACGAGCCGCCGCCTTTTTTGTGTGCCATGTCTAACCTCGAATCTCCGAAATCTCCAAACGCGTGTACTGCTGGCGATGTCCAATCGTCTTGCGACGACGATGCTTGTTGCGATAATCGAAGTGGATCGTCTTGCGCCCCTTGCCTTCGTCGAGCACTTTGGCGAGGACGTGTGCGCCGGTCACCGTCGGCTTGCCGACGCTGACGGTGCCATCATTCTCGATCATCAACACATCGGTGAGGGTCACTTGATCGCCCACAGCATTCGGCAGTCTTTCAACATCGATCTTGTCGCCTACGGCGACGCGGTACTGTTTTCCGCCCGTCTTGATAATTGCGTACACAACTTCCTCCTGACTCTTTCGACCAACGGCGAGCAATTATAATGGCGAAAACCCTTTTTGTCAAAAACCTACGCGGTCGAAGAAAAATCAACCCCAGAGCCGTTTGCTCCGGGGTTTAACCCACCTGCCTATGCCGAGCCAGGGACTTGAACCCTGATGGACTCACGTCCACACGCCCCTGAAACGTGCGCGTCTGCCAATTCCGCCAGCTCGGCGTCGCGATTCCATTGTATGCCAATCGGCGGAATTGTCAAACGAATCGGCGCGGGATTCGCCCGCGCGTTTCAATTCGAGACCTTCACGCGGATCTGACACGGCGTGCCAAAGTTGCCGGTGTTGTCGACGACGCTGAGTTGCAGCCAGTAGACGCCATTCGGTACGGTCTTGGTCGACCAGAGACTGAGGTCGTTGTCCGTGACCGGCGTTTCGGAGCGATACAACTGCACATACGCCGATGCTGGCGCGGCGTCAGAGCGATATTCCAATTTCCAGTACGCCATATTCGGACGCGCGGCGGTGCCGCGAATATCGAGCAAGCCGGAAACGGTGCTGTCCATCGTCGGCGCAGAAATGACCGCGGTCTGCCAAACGCACTGCCCCACCGCCGCCGGCGATGTGGTGACTGGCGGCGTCGCGCTCGTCGGTGTATCGGTCGCGGAAACCGCCGGCGCGGGCGTCTCGGTGGGCGGGGCAGGCGGAGTCGGCGTCGCGGGTTCGACGATGGGCGGCGGCGTCGGCGCTTCGATCGACGCGCCGGGCAGGACGCGCTTGGTCTTGAGGTACCACTGCGCGACATTCCTAAAGCGGTCGCTCGCCGAGAGCATCGGCGCGAGTTGAATGCCGTGCACGCGCGAATCGACGGCGTAGGTATAGACGGGATAGTACAGCAGCAGCGCCGGCACGCGATCGGCGAACAATTCTTGGAATTGGCGATACAGCTGGATACGCGTGGCTTGATCGTTCGTCTTGCGCGCGGCTTCCAGCGCCTCGCTGATGTCGCGGTCGTTCAAGCCGCTGTAATTCTGTCCCTGCCCTGTTCCTGAGGGAATCTGCGTCTGGTGCCAATTCTCGTACTGGTCTGGATCGTTCGACAAGGTGCGCCACTCGTACAGCACCGCGTCGAATTGGCGCGGGAGGAGGATGTTTTGCACGAGCAGCGACGCGGGCACCGGCGCGACCGCCGCTTTGACGCCAATCGCCTGCCATTCCTTGGCAATTTCGTTCGCCAGCGCGACGCGCGCAGGATCATCGGGAGTCGTCAGGGTGAACGCCAGGGACTGCTGACCTTTGACGCGGACGCCATCGCCGTTGACGTCCTTCCAGCCGGCGGCGTCGAGCAGCGCTTTGGCTTTTTCGACATCGTACGGATACGGATTCAACGTGTTGTCGTACGCCCACGTTCCCGGTTCGATGGGACTGCTGGCGAGCAATCCCTGCCCTTGCAAAATATCGGTAATCAAATGCTGCCGATCGATGGCGTACAGCAGCGCCTGCCGCACCTGCTGATCCTGGAAAGGCGCTTTGGACAAATTCAGGAGCACCAGCGAATAACCGGCAAGCCGCGCGTTGTACAGTTTGAGATGGTCGAGCGCGCTTGCCTTTTGCAAATATTGCGGGAGGATTCGCGAAATTCCCTCCACCTCTTGACGATTGTACGCGGCGAAGATCGACTCATAGTCCGGGTAGAATTTGAATTCGATGCGCGACAGGTACGGACGTTGACCGTAGAAATAGGGATTGGCGTCCAGGAACGCGTGATCGGCGGTCAACTCGGTGAGTTGGAACGGTCCCGTGCCGATGGGGCGGCGGTTGAACTGGTTCTGGAACAACTCGCTCGGCGGAACATCCTTCAGCAAGTGCGCCGGCAATATTCCAATCGTCGTATAGTTCAAAAACGGCGCGTACGGCTGAGTCAGTTGAAACCGCACCGTCGCGGCATCGACTTTGGTGACGGCGACGGTGCGCCAGAACGCCGCCAGATCGGGCGGACCTTTGTAGCCGGGGTCTTGCATCGCGTGGATCGTGAAGAGGACGTCGTCCGCCGAAAAGCGCACGCCATCCTGCCAGCGCACGTCGGTTCGCAGCGTGAAGGTGATGATCAAGCCATCGGGCGAGATCATCCAGTGGCTGGCGAGGTCGGGCTGGAGATTGCCGTTCGCGTCTGCGCTCGTCAGTCCGGTGAAAATGAGCGATGCGAGGTCGCGATCGACGTCGTTGTACTGGCTGAAGATGGGATTGATCGCGTTGGGTCGTCCGGCGACGCCTTCGACATAAGTGCCGCCGTAATCGGGACGTTCCTCCAGATTGGAGCCGAGCGCGAAAATACCCAGCACGACGCTGAGAAAAGCGATCCCCACCAGGGCGATCAGCACCTGCCAGCGGATGTGCTTCATGTAAGAAAAACCACGATCACGCGCTAGGATCGGACGGCAAGGAACGCGTTGAGGAAGGACATGACGAGGAAGATGACGGACAGGGCGATGGTGACGTTGAACAGGGTCCGCTCCAACCCGCGGCGGGTGCGCGCGACGCCCGCGCCGCCGCCAAAGACGCTGCCGCCGGTCTCACCCTTGACCTGGAGGAGGATGATGACGATCAGCGTGATGGAGACGATAATCTGAATGAGGTTGAGATACAAGCTCACAGTGATAATCCTTTTGCAGAGAGTGGGCGCATTATAGCATCACACGCGGCAATCCGCAAATTTTGCCCCTTTCCAACCCGCTCCGCCGGCGGCGTGTCATCGAATCATTTGCTGCCGCGTCGGCGCGGATTTGCCGCCCAGCGCCTCGCGGATGGCGGCAATGTGCTGTGGTGTCGTGCCGCAGCAACCGCCGATGATTCTTGCGCCGGAGCGTACCCACTCGCGCGCGAACAGCGCCATGCGCGCCGGCGAGGTGCTGTACACCGCTTTGCCAGCGCGGATTTCCGGAATCCCGGCGTTCGGCTTGGCGATCAGTATGGCGCCATACGCTGCGCTCCGCATCTCTTGCAGGATGGCGGCAACGTCCTCGGGTCCGCGACCGCAGTTTGCGCCGAACGCGGCGACGCCTGCCTTCGTGAGCTCGATCGCCGCGTACGTGGGCGTGATGCCCAGCAACGTTTTGCCGTTCGTGTCGAACGACATCGTGGCGAAGATCGGCAGGTCGACCGCGCGGCGCGCGCCTTCAATTGCCGCCATCATCTCCGCAATATCGCTCATCGATTCGATGCTGAATAGATCGACGCCGCCTTCGGCGAGCGCGCGCGCCTGATCGGCAAATTGATCGACCGCCTCCGCGTACGTCACTGCGCCGAGCGCGAGCGGCATCCGCCCGATCGGTCCCATCGAGCCGGCGATGAGTGCGCGTCCGTTCGCCGCTTGTCTCGCCAATTCCGCCGCGCGGTGATTGATCTCGTATGCGCGCGCGTCCAGTCCGGCGTCCAGCAGTCGCAGCGCGGTCCCGCCGAAGGTGCAGGTCAGGATGATCTGCGCGTCGGCGTTCACTTACGCTTCCGCCCCGGCATAAACGTTCGCGGGCTGTTCCAGCACCCACGATTCGGGCGCTTGGCGCATCGGCAGACCCATTTCCTGGAGAAACGTGCCGGTCGCGCCGTCGTAGAAAATCGGCGTTTTCTGGGCAAGTAATTCGGTCAGAGTTTTAGCCATATCAACTCGTCAACAGCCAGATCGCGGCGAGCGCGCAGACCACGCCGGCGATGCGCGTCGGCGTCAGGTTTTCGTGCAAAAAGAAATACGCCAGTACGACGGTCACGACTGGATAAAGCGCAGGCAACTGAACCACGACGCTTGCCGGCGCGGCGCGCAGGAGAACGTAAAACGTCATCGTGCCCAGCACGCCCAGCACGCCGGCGACGAGGCTCAACGCGATGGTGCTCACTTTCAATTCCAGCGGCAGCATCTCTTTGAACAGGAGAAAATAGACCGGGAACAATCCAATCGCGCCGAGTTGTCCCCAGACCAGCGCCTGCATTCCGATTTCTTTGGTCGCCAGTTTGACGACGATGCCCCACACACCCCAACAGATCAGCATCGCCGCGCCGCCCAGCAAAAGCGTAAGGTTCATTCTCATCACCTGGTCGTCAGTCGGGTTTTGCGCGATCGAGTACCTCGTGACAGTGCCCGCAGCCGATCTTGGGCTTGGACACTGGCACGCGATATTCACGACACGCCGCTTCAATTTCGATCTTTTGCAGCAAGCCCAACATCGATTTACCGACGCGTCCGTGCAGCGCGAGGTTGGGACAAGCATTTGCCAGCAGAATGTCCGGCACGGGGCAGGTCTGGCAGAGCGCCGGCTTCCACGGATCGGATGTCGGGTTCGCTTGAATGAGCCGGCATTCCTCGGTATTCTTGCCGCGAAAATAATCCGCGTAATAGTATTTACATTCCTTGCCGTACGGTGTTTGCATATTCGCCTCGATTCATTTTATCACAACGCCTCTAGTTCGCCAAGTGAATAGAAAAGCCGCTTGGATTCCAAGCGGCTTTTCTTCATTCGATCTTGCAAATTTCTAGAACGGCAAGTCTTCGCCGGTCATCGGCTGTTCCTCTATCGCCACATCGGGCGTTCCGCCAGTCGCGGCAGCGCCCGGCGCGCTTTCGCGCTTGCTGTCCAGGAAGCGCACGGTAAAGGCGCGGACTTCGAACGAGGCGCGTGGTTTGCCTTCCTTGTCCGTCCAGATGCGGGGTCCGCCATTTTCATCGCCGACGAGGTTCCCTTCCACGAGAACCATGCGCCCTTTGGTGATGTACTGATTCACCGTTTCGGCTTGTTTGCCCCACACCGAGACGCGAAACCAGACGGTTTCTTCCTTCTGCTGTCCATCGGAAGTGGTGTACTTCCGACTCGTCGCGACCGGGAAGGACGTCACCGCGCTGCCGTTAGGCGTGTAGCGCATCTCCGGATCTCTTCCCAGTCTCCCGACCAGAACCAATCTTTGATACATCTGATCCTCCTTGTAATTTGAAATGCTGACCGGGGTCAACCGAACTTACGTTCTGATTATACCACCAAATTTCTCTGCGCGCAACCGGCTTAGCGAATCACGAGCCGGACGATCCGGTTGAGACCCGCTTCGGCAACGACCAAATCGCCCGCAGCATCCACGACGATGCCCTGCGGATCGCGCATCGCCGCGATCAGTTGGATCGCGCCGCCGCGCGCTTCGACCATCCGGATGCTGTTATCGCCCAGACTCGCGACGAAGAGATTGCCTGCCGCGTCCGCCACCACATCGTCCGGCGTGGCAAATTTGCCGAGTGTTTCGATACCACCGTCGGCGCGGACGCGCACCACTGCGTTGCCGTACTCGTCTGCGACGATCACGCTGCCGTCGCGTTCGACTTGCGCGCCGGTGGGACGTACCAAGCCGGCGGCGATGACGCGAATGCTCTTTGCATCTGCGCTCACGCGCAAGACGCGCCCATTGGGCGAATCCGGCACGATGATGTCGCCGGTCGCTGGATCGCGCGCGATGCCATCCACGCCCGGCTTGCCCGTCGTGTTTTCTAGTTGCAGCCACGTCGTCGCCGGCTGACCGGAATGCGGACGGAAAAGCAGCAGCCGATTTTTATTCTGCTCCGCGATAATCCACGCGCCATCCGGCAAGACGACGATTCCTTCCGGCTCGTCCAAGCCGCGCAGCAGCGTCGTCACCTTGCCATCCGGCGCGATTTGATCGATCGTTCCGTTGCCAATATCGGAAAAGAGAATCGAGCCGTCCGGCATCAGAGCAAGATCGTCCGGTCCGCCGAATCCTTTCGCGAGCGGTGTGATCGTTGGGGGAAGACGTAACGCGGGGAATGGCGTTGCGGTGGGAGGGAAGGTGGCTGTCGGCGTGAGAGATGGCGCGGCAGTTGCGGTCGCGGTGGGCGCGGCGGTGGATGTAGGCGCGGGCAGAGTTGGCGCGGCGCAGGCAGCAAGGAAGAACAAGAACGCAGAAATGACCAACCGAGTAGCAAATCGAAAATCGAAAATCATAAATTGAAAATCAGCGCGCGACCAACTTCGCCACCGTCACGCCCTCGCCGCCTTCGTGCGGTTCCGCCGGACGAATCTCCGCGACGAGCGGATGCTCTTTCAGCAAATCGCGCGCCAACTTGCGGAGCGTGCCGGTTCCTTTGCCGTGCACGACGCGCACGTACGGCAAGCCGGCGAGATACGCGCGGTCAAGATACTTGTCGAGCTTGTCGAGCGCGTCCGCCGCGCGCATCCCGCGCAGACTCACCTCGACGCCAGGCGATTCGGCTTCCGGCAGCGTCACTGTGCTGGTTACGCGCTCGCTCGAAGTCTCCGGCTCGGTCACCTTCTGACCCAGCTCATCCGTTTTTAGCCGAACGCGAAAATTGCCGACCTGCACATCCGCGCCGCTCGCGTCCAGCGCAATGATCTTCCCAGCTTGTCCCAATCGCGGAACGAAAACGCGATCGCCAACCGCCATGGGACTCCCTTCTCCTGCCGCAGGCAGGGGAAGAGTTGGGGATGGAGGTTGCGAAGGAGTCACCGTCGCCAACTGCTCTTCCACCGCGTCCAGCTTCGCCTGCTCATTCTCGACGAAATCGCGCGTGAGCGAGACCGCGCGCCATTCCTGCCGCAGTCGATTCAGTTCTTCGCGCGCGAGCCCGATCTCGGCTTGCGCCTCGGCGTGCGCGCGTTCCAAAATATCCGCGCGCGACGCATCGATCTCGGCGACCTTGCGGCGCGCTTCCGCCGCGAGCTTTTCCGCCTCGCGCTGCGCCAGTTCCGCGTGCGCCCGCGCCGACGCGGCGTCTTGCTGCGTCTGCCGAATCTGCGCCAGCATCGTCTCCAGTTCCACGTCGTGCTGCGTCAGCGCGCCGCGCGCCGCGTCGATGATCTGCGAATCGAGACCAAGGCGCGACGCGATCGCGAACGCGTTCGATTGCCCCGGCAAGCCAATCGTAAAATGGTACGTCGGCGACAGCGTCTCGACGTTGAATTCCATCGACGCGTTCTGGATGCCGGGCGTCGAATGCGCGAATGCTTTCAGTTCGGCGTAATGCGTCGCGACGAGCGCGGGAATTTTGCGGTCAAGCAGGTGCGCCAGAACAGCGCGCGCGAGCGCAGAGCCTTCCACCGGATCGGTCCCCGCGCCCAGTTCGTCGAGCAGGACGAGCGAGCGTTCATCCGCCTCGTGTAGAATTTCGACGATGTTCTTCAGGTGGGAAGAGAACGTCGACAGACTTTGCTCGATGGATTGTTCGTCGCCGATGTCGGCGTAGACGCCGGAGAAGACGGGCAGGCGCGATCCTTCGCGCGCGGGAATGTGCAAACCGCTCTGCGCCATCAGCGCGAGCAAACCAACCATCTTGAGCGTCACGGTTTTGCCGCCGGTGTTTGGTCCAGTGATGATCAGAATCGAAAACTCTTCGCCGAGTTGAACCGAGATCGGCACGACGGTTGCAGGATCGAGCAAGGGATGACGCGCGCCGATCAATTGGAGGTTGGGCGTTAGAGGTTGGACGTTGGATGTTTTTCCAACATCTGATTTCCAATTTCCAACTTCCACGCGCGGTTCCACTGCGCGTATCTCCGCCGCGTACCGCGCTTTGGCGAACGCAAGGTCAATCGCGGCGAGGATATTGACGGTGAGATCGATTGCGTCTGCGTGCGCGCCGACGAGCGCGGTCAGTTCGCGCAGGATGCGTTCGACTTCGCGCTCTTCTCCGCGCTCCAGCTCGCGGACGCGGTTGCCCATCTCGACCACCGCGAGCGGCTCGATGAAGAGTGTCGCGCCGCTCGCGCTCGTATCGTGGACGATGCCTTGCAGTTTGCCTTTCGCTTCCGCGCGAATCGGAATGACGTACCGCCCGTCACGCTGCGTGATGATCGGTTCCTGGATGAGTTTCGCGTTACTCGATGCAGAAATGAATCGCTGCAATCGGTCCAGCAGCCGCGCACGCGTCACGCTCAGATCGTGGCGCAGCCGCGCCAATTCAGCGGACGCGCTGTCGGCGACCTCGCCGCGGTCGTTGATCGCGCGCGCCACTGCGTCGACCACCGCGGGCGCGTCTTCCAGTTGCGCGACGCGCGCGGCGAGGCGCGG
>DAIDTM010000240.1 GCA_027457205.1 Anaerolineae bacterium
CCGCGATCACCGGTGCAATCCGCGCGTCGTCAAACGCAAGATGTCCAAGTTTGATTTGAAACGTGAGCAACGTCGCCATTGGCCGCAACCAACTAAATCGTTTGCTGAGGCAATCATCATCCTTATCTAAACAGTATTGCGTTTAATCCGTTGTTGTCCGTTGTAATGGGATTAGGGCAACGGACACTCAAATGCACAGACTTCCGAAGTCTGAGACTTCGGAAGTCTTTCTCACACGCTACTATTCGATTGTCTTTCTGGAACCAGATAATCGTCAATCCGAATCTCATCGTTGATGGCACATTTGTCGGGGTCCCACACGAGCATCTTCCGGTCTTGGCTGATCTCGTATTTTTCCCGCTCGGCTGGCTCCGCATTATAGAGGGTTGGAATCCACGACAGAGGCACGGAAAGTACCCGCCCGTCCGTCAGTTCGACGTGAATATATCTGTCATCAAATCTGACGTGATGCACTTGCGCCTCGCGCGGAAAGGTGTATGCCGACGCAGGATACGGAATATCATACCACCGAGCAGTCTGTTCCGGTGTTCTATTTTGTTTTACCTTTGTACTCATTCCACGCCTCCAGTAGCCGCTTGCGATTTCGCTCGACGATTTGCAACGCACGATTCAATTCAGTGCGGCTCAACGTGCGCCCTTCGCGCGCTACCTCGACTTGCGGCTCTAGCCAGATTTTGGCATCGTTCGCGTCGTTCTGCGATCCCTTGCCAACGTGAATGCTCGCCCGATTCTCCGCTAGGGCGTCATAGCTGTGGAACCAGAAAACGAACTCGCCTTCCTTGAATACGCGAGGGCTCAATTTGCCTCTTGGACTTTATCGGAAATAAGAAATGTGGGTTGCGCCCGACGATCAATCGTCGGGCTAGTCAGCCACGCCCGATCAAATCGGGCTGAAAAATAGTCGGATTGATCCGACGATGCCTTGGAGCACGGAAATTGATTTCCGTGCATTCCGCGCCATTGGTTATTTCCAATGATGTCTCTCTAGTTTCCTGCGGTTGAATTCCAACGAGTTGTTAGCGGGATAACACTGAATCCAAAGCGGGTCAAATACATCACACCAAACTGTCCTACTGTCTCTGTCCCACTGTTCGCTGTCCACCTTTCACTGGCTCTGCCCCGTCGCCTGCGCCAACTGGTTCAACACCTGCTGCAACGCTTGCATCTCCTTGCCATACGTCGCCCAGTCTGCCGTCTTGAGCGCGTCTTGCGCTTTGGTATAGTGATCGTTCGCCTGTTGCACGAGCGCGGCAATGGTGGGATTCGTCGTCGCGCCGGACGTTGGCGGCGGAGCGGTCGTCGTCGTTGTCGGCGGCGTCGTGCCAGCGACGCTGGTGCCCAACCCGGAGAAGACTTGCGCCAGCGCCTCCGTCAGTGTCGGCTGCATCGCCAGCGAATCGCCGGTGGCGACGACGACGTACTTGAGCTGCGGAATCTGGCTCTGCTGAGCAAGCAGGTAGAGCGGCTCGATGTACAACAGCGACTTGGCAATCGGAATGACCAGCAGATTGCCAAAGACGACGCTGCTGCCGCGCTGATTGAGCAAGGTGAGTTGCGAGGAAATCGTCGGGTCTTGGTTCAGCCGCGCCGAAATCTGTTCGGGACCGTAAATCAGTTTGTCTTTCGGGAACAGATAGGCGAGCATCTTGCCGTAATCCGCGCCATCGTTCTTGACGGCGAGCCAGGCAATCATATTCTGGCGATTCGCTGGCGTGAAGGGCGTCATGAGAATAAACTCTTCCTGCGTCTGTCCCGGCAAACGCATAATGATATAGTACGGCTGCATCGGCTGGGGCTGCCCCGTCAACACCTCGTTCGGTATCGCCCACAGGTCTTCCTTGTTATAGAACACCTGCGGGTCTTGCATGTGGTACGTGCGGTACATCGCCGCTTGCACCGTGAACAGGTCTTCAGGGTACCGCAGGTGCGGGCGCAACGCGGCAGGCATCGTGTCCAGCGGCTGGAACAGCGCGGGAAAGATCGCACGGTACGATTGCAAGATCGGCTCGTTCGGATCGGCGGCGTAGAACGTCGTCGTGCCGTTGTACGCATCGATCACGATCTTGACCGAGTTGCGAATATAGTTCAGACCCGACGCGTACGGCTCGCTGTACGGATACCGATCGGTCGTCGTGTAAGCGTCCTGAATCCAGAACAAGCGTCCGTCCGCGATCACCAGGTACGGATCGTGATCGAGCGTCAGAAACGGCGCGATGCGCTGGATGCGCAGTTGAATATCGCGATTGAGCAGGATGCGGCTGTCCGCCGTCAGCGCATCGGTGAGCAGAATGTTGCCGTCGCCATAGCGCAGCGCGAACATCAGGCGGTCCCACAGCGACCCAACGGGAACGCCGCCAGTGCCGGCGTACGTCGTGAACGCATTCTGATCGCCCTTGGGATAATCGAATTCGTGTTCTTTGGTCTTGACGAAAACGTACTGGTCGGTCTGCTCGCCAAAGTAGATCGCCGGCTGCGTGATCGAGATCACGCCGGTGGGCGGCAGGTCTTTGATGATTAGGTTGGGCAGTCCATCCGCGGTCGCTTCGTTGACTGGACTCATCACCGCGCCGTAGCCGTGCGTGTAGACCAGATGCAGATTGACCCAGGTCTGCGCTTTATCCGTCAGTTTCGCCGTCGCGAGTTCGCGCGCGCTCAACATCACCTGACGATACTTGCCGTCGATGGTGTAGCGGTCGATGTCTACGTCGTTGAAATCGTAATACGTGCGAATCGTTTGGATTTGATTGTACGTCTGCTGCAACGGTCGATAATCCCACAGCCGAATATTGTTGATCGTATCGGCGTCCTGTTGCACATTCGCCGTCGTCGGCGCGCTATCGGCGGGATAGTTGCTCTCCACAATCTGGTTCAAACCGTACGCCTGACGCGTCAGCGCGATGTTGTTCGTGATGTACGGTTTTTCCAACGTGAACTCGCTCGGCTTGACCTGAAAGGTCTGCACCATTTCCGGGTAGATACCGCCGAGCAAGACCGCCGCGGCGACCCACAGCGCGATGGCGATGCCGATCGCTTTGAGCGCGCGGACGAAAATGTTGACGAGGAGCAACACCGCGAGCGCGACCGTGAGAATGGTGAGGACATTGTAGGCGGGCCACTGCGCGTTCACATCGGTATAACTCGCGCCAAAGACGACGCCGCGCGCGGAATAGACCAAACCATAGACATTGAGCTGATAACTCCACGCGTTGATCAGGAGAAAGAGGAAACCAAGCGCGGACAGGTGCGCTTTGACCGCGCCCGTCCATTGCACGCGCCCCAGCCCCAGCATGTAGGTCGCGCCCGTCGCCAGCGCGGCGAGAATGACGACGCCGCTCAGCCAGGTGACGAGAAATTCATAGACCGGCAGCGTAAAGACGTAGAACGATACGTCCTGATGAAAGATCGGATCGATGACGCCAAACGACGCGGCGTGCTGGTACTGCAGAAACATCAGCCAATCGGCTTGCGCGATCAGACCGACAAACACCGCGAGCAGCAAGCCGGCGGCGATCAGCAAAAAGTTAAGCGAGCGTCCGGCGAACGCGGCGAGCTGCGCCCACCGCGACGATTCGTCGTTGATGTGCGGCGTCAGGCGGCGCGCGATCGCAATATTGACAACGTAAAAGACAAAGAACGCGAGAGCGGTAATACAGAAGATGGCGATGCGCGCCGCCCATTCCGTCGTGAGCACGGACGCGTAACCAAGTTCCTGAAACCAACGATAGTCAGTGTAGAGCCGTGGTCCGATGGAGAAGGCGATCCAGAGCAAGAGGATCGCGATGCCGATCAGGATAGGACGCCGCAAATCCGGTGGCTCGCGGCGGAGAATCTCGTCCCAATCAATCGGCGGCGTCACGTCTCGGGCGCTGCCACCACGATAGAATGTCACGCTGCACCTCCAGTGCTCGTCTCAACTTGCTGCGGATGAAACCGGTCGGGGACCAATTGGATTCTACTCCCGAAGCATCATTCGGTCAAAGACCACCTTGCCCCCTTGACGCGTGATGATTCGCGCGGCTATAATGGCTGCCATTGAATCGAAAGGAGAACGCAAGTCATGTGCTACGATCTTGATGCGCGTCCGCCGTATCCGCCGGTTTCCGGCGGCGCGGCGGATGGCGAGGATATTGTGTTGACGGCGCAGGATGGCAACCGCTTTGCCGCGTACATCGCTTACTCGGCGCAAGCCGACGGACCGCAAGTGGTCATCTTCCCTGATGTTCGCGGCTTGCATCAATTCTACAAGGAACTTGCGCTGCGCTTTGCCGAAGTGGGCGTCCGCGCGCTCGCGATCGATTATTTCGGACGAACCGCCGGCGTCACTCCGCGCGATGAAGCATTCGTTTACGCTCCGCACGTCGAGCAGATGACGATCCCCACGTTTTTGAACGATGCCGCGGCGGCGTTCACCTACCTGCGTAACCAGAGCAAGACCCCGCGCGCGACCTTTATCGTCGGCTTTTGTCGCGGCGGAACGCTCGCCTTGCACACCGGCGCGGAGAAATTTGACTTGGCTGGCGTCATCGCATTCTACGCCGGTCTCAGCCGACCGATGCCCGGCAGCAAGGGCAGCACGCTGGAGCAAGCCGGCAAGATGCGTTATCCGGTGCTCGGTCTGTTTGGCGGCGCGGATGCCAGCATCCCGGCAAGCGACCGCGAGCAACTCGAACAGCAGTTGAGCCGCGCGGGCGTCCAGCACGAGATCGTCGCGTACCCCGGCGCGCCGCACAGCTTTTTTGATCGACGCTACACGGAATTTGCCGACGCCTCGGCGGACGCGTGGAAGCGCGTGCTGAGATTCGTCAATGCTCCGGTGCGGGCGTAGTTTGCTGCTCGACTGAAAACAGCGCCAGACCGACGCCGAGCAGCGTGCCGCCGATGACATCGCTCGTCCAGTGATCGCCGATGTAAATACGACTGACGAGCATCACTGTCTCCACCACGATCAGCAGTGCGATCAAACTGCGCTTGGTCAGCGAACGCGCGCGGCTCTGCGCGATCAGCGTGATCGCCAACGCGACGAGAAAACTCGTGCGCGCGGCGTGACCAGAAGGGTACGAAAAGGGCGTGTCGAATTTTCCCGTCGGCGTGCCGAACGCAAAGACATAGCGCAGCAGTCCCCATGGCGGTCCGGGCTGATCGATCATTGTCTTGCCTTGCAATTCCAGCAGCGTGACGAGCACAAAGAGCGCGACGAGTTTGACGCGGACTTGGGGACGCGCGAGCAAAACCAACGCTGCAAAAATCAGCACCGTGACTTCGGCGGAGCCGAGCAAGCTCAAGATCGAGGAAGGCAGATCGACGGCGCGCGGAATGATTTGCTGAAGACGCGTCGTGATTTCGTGATCGACGCCAACCAGGACGCGCGCGTTGACGATGATCGTCAAAAGCGCATAGAGTCCGCAGAGGAGCGCGCCCCAGAGGATGGGCGCGCGTTTTAATTTAAGGATTGGCTGCATGAGGAATTCGGCAATCGAGCGGCAGGTGGGATCATTCCAGAACCGGAAAATAGCAAATGCCAGCGGTGCCCGGTCCAGTATGAACACCGAGCGCCGGAGAAAGTTCGGCGACCAACGATTCCACGCACGTCAGCCGCGGTTCGATCAGCGCCTTGATCTTTTCCACTTCTTCTTCCGCTGCGGCGTGGACGTAGGCAATCTTGATCTTGCCGTGCGCGCCGACCGCCGTTTCGACCAGCTCTGACATTCTCTGGTATGCTTTGGAGCGGCTGCGCGTCGTTCCGAGGGGAACGATGATGCCCTCTTCCATCCCAATGAGTGGTTTGATGTTCAGCAGCGATCCAACCAAGTGCTTTGCCCTGCCGATTCGCCCGCCGAGATAGAGGTAGCGAAGCGTATCGGCGGTTTGTACCATTCGCGTGACGGGGATCATTTTCTGAACCAACGCGACAATCTGCGCGAGCGATGCGCCGGTCAGCGCAGCGCGCGCAGCTTCGATTGTCATCCAGCCCTGGCACATCGAGACGTTCAGCGTGTCGATGATTTCGAGCCGCAGGTCAGGGAGCGTTTCTGCCAGCATCGATTTAGCCGCCAACGCGGCTTGGTACGCGCCGCTCCCCTTCGAGGTCATGTGAATGCTGACGATCTCGCGGACACCTTCTTGCGCCAGCGTCCCGTACATCCGGAGATAGTCGCCCGGACCCGGGCTGGCGGTCTTGGGTAACTCCTTTGCGGTCGGCAGCCAGGCATAGAACGCGTCGCGCTGAATCGTCACGAGATCGCGCAGCGCTTCCGTGCCGCGGTGGACATAGTAAGGGACCCAGTGG
>DAIDTM010000241.1 GCA_027457205.1 Anaerolineae bacterium
CTTCGGGGATCTCTGACCGTCTTCGACAGGGGAGGGAACTGGAAGAGGAGATCCGCGCCGCCGCGCTGGAAGCCGGCGCGGACATTTTGAAGCGGCGTGGCGAGCCGCTCGCGTTCTCCTGGGTGCATCACGCCGCGTACGCGCGCGCAATGCGTGACGGGTTGCTGGCGCAGGCGATGTCGCTCAAGTCCAAAACGCCGGCGGCGCTGCTCGTTCACAACGCGGTCATCGCCGGCTTGCGCGAAGGGTACGCGCGCGATTTCGATCATTACGCGAGTCCGTCGCAGTTCCTCTGGCTGCGCCGCTCGCCAGACCTCGATGCGCCGCTCATCGACCGCGTGGAGGACGCGGTGCGCGAAATGCTCTCGCGCGGCGCGCCCATCGCGCGCGCGGAATTGGAAGACGCGATCTATCGCCAGTTTCCCGGCGATTTGACGCCGGAAGCCGGCTTGGTCGGACTGTGCGCGGCGGCGTACGCCGATGACCGAGGTCACCTAGGTGAGCGCGACGGCGCGTGGGTGTTGCGCGCGGAAGACCTGAACGCGGCAAAGGCGCGCGCGCTGGATTTGCTCGCGCGGCTAGGCGAGCGATTGGAGTTCACAGTAATTTCAGATTTCAGATTTCAGATTTCAGATTACGTGACCGCTCAGGCAGCGAGTGGCAATTCGCAATTCCTCATTCGCAACTTTGATCTGGTTTGGCTTGCGGATGGAGAAATCGCGCACGGCTTTATCTGGCGCGAGCGCGCACAGTTCGCGGATGTCGCGCGCGTTCATATCGCGCCCGCGCGCGGCTACCTCGTCACGCCAGAATCGCGCGTCGCGCTGCTGCGCGAAAAAGCGCGCCGCCAGCCGCACCTCGCGGACGCGTTCAACGAAGCCGGCTGGGATTTCGTGCGCGTGCCGTCGGTGGAGAAACTGCTGGGCGAGGAGAAGATCGAGCGGCGCGATGTCGCGCTGATGGCGGGACTGACGCCGCCGGTCGCGGAGGAACGCGCACAATTGGAATTGTTCTGAAAGTAGACAACAGACGACAGATGAAAGATGCCAGACCAAAACAAAGGAGATGCGATGGCGCACAATTTTTACGAACTCAAGGTCTGGTCGCGGTCGATGGATTTCGTCGCGTAGATTTACGCGTTGACGTAGAATTTTCCAAAGGAAGAAATGTACGGGTTAACAAGCCAGACGCGCCGCGCGGCAACATCTGAGGCGCTGAATATCGCTGAAGGTTCAGGTGGAAGCAGTAACGCCGAGTTCATTCGATTTCTCGAAATGGCTCGGCGTTCTGTCTACGAGGTTATCACCGCGCTTGAAATCGCGCGGCGGCTCAAATACTGCAAAGAGAACCCAATCGCCCCGCTGAGCCAAGAGGCGAACGAAATTGCTGCGATGCTCACCGGGCTAATCAAACGATTGGGAGATAACGGATAACGGAGTACAGACGACAGACAGAGGTTTTTTCTGTTGTCTGTGGTCTTACCGCGCCAGCGCCGCCTGCAAATCGTCGCCTTCGCGCACGACGTACGTTGGGATGCCGCTGCCGACCAGCTCCGCTGCCGCACCCTCGGTGTCGCCGTGACCGCCGAAGGTATTCGCATCCACCAGCGCGGCGACCGTCCGCAAGCCGCGCCGCTTGGTCTCGCGCAGCGACTTGATCCAGCCCGTTTCCGCCGATGGCGAAATGGCGATCAGTGTGTGGTTGCGCCCCAGCCGCGCGCTTTCGACCGCCAGCACGTGCCCGAAGGGGATGTTGCCTTCCGCGCGCAGCACCGCCAACACTTCCAGCAGGCGATTCAGCTGCCGCTCACCGCGATCGGGCTGGACGATTTCGTGCTGATGTCCGTACGCGACGAAACCGACCGCGCGCTGCTTCCGCAGAAAATATTTCGCGATCGACGCGGCGATGGCTACGATGTACTCTTCGGTGGTCGGCGGAAGCCGCAGCGTCTTGCGTTCGTCGAACCAGAGTTGCGACAGGTCGCGCGTGTCCCACGCGTCTTCCTGCCAGTGCCCCGCTTGCACTCCGCGCTCCATATCGAGAAAAATCCAGACGTCCGCCGCCGGATCAAGCTCGAATTCTTTGACGATCAATCGCTCCATCCGCGCCGTCGAGAGCCAGTGGATGCGGCTGAACGAATCGCCCGGCGCGTACTCGCGCGTGCCTGCCACGTTCGTCGTAGTGTGATGCGTGCGCCGGCGGACCGCGTCACCGCCGGGCAATTGCCCCATCGGCGTCGCAAAGGTGGGCAGATCGACGACGACCGGATGAATCGTGATCGCCGTCGTTGTGTCCGGCAGACGCCGCTGAAAGACGAACAACCCGAAGGGATCGCCGCTCGCGAGCGTGATCGGTCCCAGCCGAAACCGCCCACGTCGCCGGCAGAGCGTTCGCACACTCCAGCTCCAGCGCACGCCGGCGCGCAGCGCGTTCAGCACGCGGCTGACGTGATGCGAGGTCAATTCCGATTCGTCGCGAATCTCGATCCAGATTTTTGCAAAATGGCCGGTGTTGTGCGCGAGAAAACGTTCTTCCGCGACGCTGCCGACCTGGGTGCGCGGCGTTATCAGGCGGCGCTCCAGTCGAAAGGTGGCGATGGTGTAGGCGGTGTACAGGAATGAAA
>DAIDTM010000242.1 GCA_027457205.1 Anaerolineae bacterium
GGTCGACGACACCATACCAACGGACAAACAGGAGAAATGAAGACACTAAACATCGGACACCGCGGCGCGAGCGCGTACGCGCCGGAAAACACGCTAGCCGCATTCAATCTCGCGTTCGAGATGGGCGCAGACGGCATCGAGTTGGACGTCTCGCTGACAAAGGACGGCGTGCCGGTCGTGATTCACGACGATACCGTTGACCGGACCACGGACGGTCACGGCGCAATTCGCGACTTGACGCTCACAGAAGTCAAGCGATTGGACGCGGGCGCGAAATTCGATGCCAAGTTTCGCGGCGAAAAAATTCCAACGCTCGCCGAGGTCTTGACGACGGTCGACGAGCGCGGCATTGTGAACATCGAGATGAAAAGCGGCAAGCTGTCAAACGTGGGGTTGGAAACAGCGGCGGTGGCTCGCGTGATCGAGGAAACGCACGCAGCCGAGCGCGTGATCATCTCGTCCTTCAACCATTTTGCGCTTCACCGGATGCGCGACCTGAACGCGCGCTTGCCGCTCGGCTTGTTGTACTTTAATCGCGTACCGATTTCATTTCCCTATGCGGAGATACGCCCACTCGCGCGCCCGACCGCACTGCATCCGAGGTTCATCGTGGTCACGGACGTGTTTATGCGCTGGGCGCGCGGCGAAAAGTACACGATCAACACCTGGACGGTCGACGAGCCGGCGGAGATGCGGCGGCTGATCGCGCTGGGCGTGGATTCGATCATGACGAACCAGCCGGACGTGCTGCGCCGCGTGCTGACTGAAGCTGCTTCTTAGCGCAAACTCAGCGCGAACAACAGCGCGATGTCGTGATTCGGATACAACCGGTCGTTAAAGCCGCAGAACGAAAAACCCTGCTTCTGATAAAAACAGATTGCCGGATAGTCCTTGGTCGACGTATCCAGCATCGCCGTGCGTAATTTTCTCTGCCGCCCCCAGTCGAGCGCGGCGCGCATCAACTGCGCGCCTATTCCCTTGCGGCGATATCCGGGCGCGATCAAAAAGTTGTTGATGTGCGCCGCCTGATTCCACGCCGATTCGGTCACGTCGATAAAACCGCGGATCCCGCTGTCGTCGGCGACGAAGAGCGCGCCGCCGTGCTGAAAATTGTAGAGCACATCATCGCGCGAGATAATCCCGCTGACTCGCATTGGACGCGGCAGGCGCGCCAGATGAAACGTGACGGCAATATCGCCGGCATTCGCGTGTTCCTCCATCTGCCAGACATAGTCGGTCTCGAACGAATCATCCATTGCCGCGCACGCGTTCAGATCGCCCAGATTGGCTAAACGAATTTCCATTTTTACCTCCGGCGCGACGCCGCGTCACGCCGCCACAATGAAACAGGTACACAGGACGCGTCCTGTGTACCTGTTTTTTCTCAACGCGGGAGAACAACCTAAAAGATCGCCTGCTCGGTCGCCTTGTCGAAGACGTGCAGGTGATCGAGATTCAACATCACCTCGACGCTCTTGCCGGGACGCGCCTGACTGCGCGGATCGACGCGCGCGACGAACGACTGCTTACCGCTCAGCAAGTACAAATAAATCTCGCTGCCCATCGGCTCCATCACATCGACTTGCGCCGGGATTGCCGCGCCTGTAATCGCGCCCGGCACGTAATCGCGATCATGCACGTCCTCGGGGCGCACGCCGAACACCACTGTTTTGCCGGCGTACCCGGCAAGTCGCTCGCGGCGATTGGCGGGGACTGATAGCTTGAACGCGCCCGCGTCGAGCGACAGATCGTCGCGCGAGCCCGTCACGGCTCCATCGAAAAAGTTCATCGCAGGGCTGCCGATGAATCCGGCGACAAAGATATTGGCGGGGAAATCGTACAAACGCTGGGGCGTGTCCAATTGCTGCAAGATGCCGTCCTTCATCACGGCGATCCGCGTGCCCATCGTCATCGCTTCCGTCTGGTCGTGCGTCACGTAGATGAAGGTCGTCTCCAGCCGCTGGTGCAGCTTGGAAATCTCCGCGCGGGTTTGCACGCGCAGCTTGGCATCCAGATTCGAGAGCGGCTCGTCCATCAAAAACACTTTCGGTTCGCGCACGATCGCGCGTCCAAGCGCGACGCGCTGCCGCTGACCGCCGGACAATTGCTTGGGCTTGCGCGTCAACAACGCGCCAATGCCCAGAATATCGGCAGCTTCCTTTACGCGCCGGTCGATTTCGGACTTGGGCGTTTTGCGAAGCCGCAGACCGAATGCCATATTGTCGTAGACGCTCATGTGCGGATACAACGCGTACGACTGGAAGACCATCGCGATATCGCGGTCTTTCGGCGCGACATCGTTCACCACGCGATCGGCGATTCTAATATCGCCGGCGGTAATCTCTTCCAGCCCCGCCAAGAGACGGAGCGCGGTGGTTTTCCCGCAGCCGGATGGACCCACCAGGACGAGAAACTCCTTGTCCTTGATATCCAACGTCAGGTCGTTGACCGCTTTTACGTCGCCGAATTGTTTGGTGACATGATCGTAGATCACCCCAGCCATCTCTGCTCTCCTTTGAGACAATGATTGTACCCACGCAGCATTTTATTGCAACGCCGAGAGTTTGTCAAACCGTACCGCGTTATCGCCCGCCAAACAGCGTCTTGATCAGATCGAGGCAGCCGTTGCCCTGCGGAGGCGGCGTCGGGGGTGGCGTTGGAGGCGGCGTGGGCTGAACGCCAGTCGCCTGCTGATACGCCGTGTAGACCTGAGCGCGCCCCGCGCCTTGCGTGTTCGGATCGAGATTGAGATTTTTCGCCGTGCCCATCAAGATATCCTTGACCTGCTGCGGCGTGAGACCCGGCTTGGCTTGCAGCAACAACGCGCACGAACCCGCGGCGTGCGGCGTCGCCATCGATGTGCCAGACGCAGTCGTATAATAGTTGTCAATCGGCGTGCCCATCGAGGTGCCGCTGGCGCGGCATGAGTGAATGTCTACGCCGGGAAAGCAAACGTCCGGATTGACGCGATTATCGCTCGTTGGACCGCGTGATGAAAAATCAGCAACCTGATCGGTCTTGCTGGTCGCCCCAATCGTGATGACGGTTTTCGCGCAGCCCGGCGAGCCGACCGTCGATGCGCCGGGTCCAGCATTGCCTGCCGCGACGCAGACCGCCACACCCTGGCTTACCGCCGCATCACACGTGACCGACAGCGCATCGGTCCCATCGCACGCGCCGTCACTGCCCAGCGAGAGATTGATGACTTGGACGCTCTGTTGCACTGCCCATTCGACGCCAGCCATTACGTCGCTCGTACTGCCCGAGCCGTCGCCGCCCAGTACCTTGGCGGTATAGTAGAGACAATCGGGCGCGACGCCGCGGTACTTGCTGCCGCTCGCTGCGCCAGTCCCGCCGATGATGCCGGCGACGTGCGTACCGTGTCCGTGATTATCGTTCGGTCCCTGGCCGGTAAAATCCTTCATCTCGGTGATCCGCCCGGCGAAATCTGGATGATTGGGATCGATTCCCGTGTCGACAATGCCGACCTTGATCCCTTTGCCGGTGACGCCGGCTTGCCAGACCATCGGCGCGCCGATCAACGGCACCGATACGTCGAGCAGAGTGTGCACCGGTTCATCGTACCAGATCATTTCGACGTCGTCGCGCGCGCTCAACGCGTCGATCGCGTCGCGGGTGACCGTGTTTGCGCTCGCCGGGATGAGGCGATATGTGTAATGCGTTGCCGTAACACCGGCGGTCGCCGCAGCGACTCCCATCGTGCCGGCGCGATACTTGACGATCACGCGCAGCGGCGCGGTGGGCGTGGTCAGTGCGTGGACTTGCAAGCGACTCGCCAGATTGGCGTGAATCTTGGATTGGTTAGCCATGGTTGCCTCCTCTACATCGTGTGAACGGCTTTATCTTCTTCGACGGAAATCACCCACGACTCCTCCGCTAGCGCGAGCGACGCGGCGCCGCTTCCTTCCACAGCCATCGCTGAGATCAGCGAATAGGTGTATCGAACCGTCAGTCCGTGCGCTTCGACGGCTGCGACGCGGGAACTCGGATCGCCTTGCAAATGCACGATCAGCCTGACGACCGTGCCGGGGTTCTGCTGCAATTTTGATTTCAAATCCTGCGATATGCTTGCCATGCTTGCCTGCACTTTCTACACTCGACCGTGATCATCTTAGCATAGAATCAAAGACAAATCAATAGCCAACCTGCATTTTGCCGATTTACCCAATCGAGGGTATAATGCAGTCAATCCTTGAGGAGGGGATTTGAATTTGAAAAGTAAACGACTTGTCGCATTGGTCGGGGTGGTCTTCCTTGCCCTGACGCTGCTCGCTTGCGAAGCCACCAACCTCGTCGCCATGATCAACCCGTCCACTGAGACTCCTACTCGAACGCCGCGTCCAACCTTTACGCCGTTTCCCTCTGATACGCCGACACCGGAAGACACCGCTACCGCCGCGCCAACCGATAC
>DAIDTM010000243.1 GCA_027457205.1 Anaerolineae bacterium
AGGTCAAGTCGCGCCATACCAGCCCGGTCAACCCCGGCAGTCGCCGTTTCAACGCAGCGTTCCGCCTAGCACAAACGCCGTGAGCGGCGCGCGCATTGATCAGGTGGTCGCCGGCAGTCCGGCGGCGAACGCCGGCTTGCAGCCGGGCGACGTGATTACCGCCGTCGGCGGTACCGCCATCGACGCCAACCATTCGCTGGCGAATCTGATCCAGGCGAGCAAGCCCGGCGATACGGTCAATCTGTCCGTGACGCGCGGCTCGCAATCTCTGACCATCAACATTGTCCTCGGCGCGTCGCCGCAGAACAGCAGCCATGCGTACCTTGGTATCAGCTACACGCCGCTGTCCTCTGGCGGCAGTCGCTTCCGCCAACCGAACGGCTAATCGCGAAAACACAAACGCGGGATCGATGCGACATCGGTCCCGCGTTTTTCTTTTGCGCCCGGTGAAGGTTCACACTTGCGGAAACTTGTCCACGGCGTCCGCTATCACTTCCCCGTGTCCCGTGCAGACGATGCGCGCGCCGAGCGCGGCTTGCCGTTTCACCGACTCATCCGCCTTCGCCTGGTCCCAGGTGTTCATTCCGCGCGACCCGCGCAGCCGCGCACCTTCCGAAACGAGCGAATCGCCGACAAACAAAACGCCGGCGGCTGGCGCGAAAAGCGAGATGTGTCCGGGCGTGTGCCCCGGCGTCGCAACGACGCGCAACCCACCGAGCGCCGGCAGTACTTGCCCATCACTCACGATTTCATCGACGGTCGCCGGCGCGGCTTTGAACATCCGCGCAGTGAACGGCGAAAGCAGCGCGAACGCGATCTTTGCCCAACCGCGCGGCTGGAGCGGTCGCGACGGTTCTCCCCGCGCAATGGCTTGCGCTTCGATCGCGCTCGCGTAAACGCGCGCGCCACTGGCAGCGCGCAGCGCGGCGAGACTGCCCGTATGATCGCCGTCCGAATGAGTCAGGAGGATGCGTTTGAGGTCGCGCGGCGAATGTCCCAAGTCGGCGATGGAACGGAGAATTTTGGCGCGATCGCGCGCCAAACCGGTATCGATCAATGTCAGCCCGTCAGCATCGACGATCAGAAAGCAGTTGACGACAGAACCTTTGACAACGTGGACGTTCGAGACAATTTGCGTCAAGGGCTATCCTTCGTAATGACTCACCTTTACGCGCGGCTGAATTTGCCCGGGCGCGCTGTAGTAAATCACGATTCGCTGCCCCGCGCCCAACTGCCGCGCGCGAATCGTCGCAAAAGAAAATTGATCGCCGCCGCCGAGCAAAATGTACTCTACGTCGCTCAAGACCTGCAAGTGGCGAATAATTCCCGAATTCGCGCCGCTATACTCCAAGACCACCTTGACGTTTTTTGCCGGCGCGTTGCCGCGATTCTCCACCACCACGCCGCCAGTCACGATGAGGTCTGGCACTTCGTAGGGTGGAAGAACGATGTGGAACAAATCAGGTTGGGGCGGATCAGCAAGTGACACTCGAACACCTCGCGTTCGTTTCTATTCTATCACGAACGCGCGACGAAAACAAGTTGCTTGACACGCCTTCGTCAGAATGCTAGAATCGCGGCAATGAAATGGTCCGTGCTGCTCGTCACGCTCGGCTTCCTCGTCGCCTGCGCGCCGCCCCTCGTCGCACCGCCCGCTGCCGCAAACCCCTGGCTCGAATTCGACAACGGCTTGCCGACTCGCACCACCGCCCTCGCGCTCGCGGTCGATCCGCGCGATCCGCAAAAAATCTTCGCCGGGACGTTCGATACGACCGGCGCCTACGTCAGCGTCGATCAAGCGCGCGCGTGGCGCGTCCTGAATGCCGGACTGGACCGCACGCCGGTGCTCGCGCTCGCGTTCATCGGCGATACGCTCTTCGCCGGCACCACCGCCGGGCTGGAGCGTTGGACTGGCGATCACTGGTCGCGCGTCGATAGCGTCCCGGCGGTCGCCATTTATTCGATCACGCGCGGCGCAGACGGCGCGATCTATCTTTCAACCGATGCGCGCGGAATCTTCACGAGCGCTGACAGCGGCAGCGACTGGACGCGCGTGCCGGGACTCGACGGCGAAATCATTTTGAGCGTCGTCGCCTTTGACGCGCAAACACTTTTCGTCGGCACGAGCGGCGACGGCGCGTTCGTTACGCGCGACGGCGGCAAGACCTGGCGCGCCATCGATCTGTTTCGCAGTCAATACGTCTCGCTCATCGCCATCGATCCACGCGACCACCGCAGTATTTACCTCCGCACGCGCGGCGGATTGTTCCGCTCGCGCGACGCGGGCGCAACATGGCAAATGCTGCTCGGCGGCATCGAAACCGACATTGTCCACGCGCTCCTTTTCGACGAGAACTCGCCGCGCATTTACGCGGCGACCGGCGGGCACGGCGTCATGGCAAGCGACGACGACGGCGCGTCGTGGCAGAGTCTCGCCGTTGGTCTCGCCGGAGGCGGCGCGGCGCTCGCGCTCGCACAGATCGACGCGCGAACGTTCCTGGTTGGGATGCAGAACGGAATTTTTATCACGCGAGACGCCGGTCAAACCTGGCAGCCCGCCGATGCAGGACTCGGCGCGCCGCAAATTCACGCGCTCGCGCTGAATCCACAGAATGGCTCGCTCTACGCGGCGACTGAGGACGGACTGTTCCGTGCTGGCGCGCGCGGCGCGTTCGAGCGAATCGGCGGCGACGAAATGCGCGTGCCCATGCTTGCCGTCGCCATCGCACCCGGCAATTCGCAGTTGATTTACGCCGGCGCGTACCATCGCGGGATTTTCGTCAGTCAAGACGGCGGCGCGGCGTGGACGCCGGTCGGAGACATTTTCCATCTGCGTCTCTCGCCGACCGGCATTGCCGTCGATCCGCAGAACGGGCAAAACGTTTTCACGCGCGTGCTGTTCGAGCGCATCTACAAATCCACCGACGGCGGAAACGCGTGGCACTCGGTCTGGACGGGAATGCCGGACACCGCCGAAGTTGAATCGATGAGCATCGCGCCGAGCGATCCAACGCAAATGGTCGCGGGGACGAACGACGGAGTGTACTATTCGCAGAATGCCGGCGAATCGTGGACGCCGCGCGGACTAGCGTCGCTGACCATCTTCGCGCTCTGGATCGATCCGCGCGATCCACGCACGCTCTTCGCCGGCGCGACCGATGGCTTGTACCGCAGCGCCGACGCGGGCGCGACCTGGACCCGCGTTGGGCTGGCGTCGATCAGCGTCACCGCGCTCGCGCGAGACGCGAACGGAGATTTCTACGCGGGAACCAAGTACAACGGTACGTGGGTAAGCCGCGACGACGCCAAAACGTGGACGCGCTGGGGCTTGGGCGACCAGAGCGTGATCGCGTTGGTCGTGGACGACGCGCGCGGCGCGCTCTACGCCGCGACGACGCGCGGAATTTTCAAGGCGAAGGACGAATGAGAAACCGACTCCTCTTTCTCCTCGCCCTCACACTTGTTGCTGCCACGCTCTTCTGGAG
>DAIDTM010000244.1 GCA_027457205.1 Anaerolineae bacterium
GAACATGATCATCGCCGCGGTCGTGAGGATGGACTCGGGGTGACCGACGAAGAGCGGCTTGTCGAACGGGCGACCGTCGCTGGTCGTCCACGCCAGCCCGGCGAGCGCGAGACCCACGACGAACATTCCCATGCTGGCGAGGACTTGGCGCGGCACGCGGTTGCCGTAGCGACCGATCAAAATGCTGGCGGCGAGAATGCCAAGACCGGCGGGCCAAAATACGTAGGTGGCGTCCTCCGGTCGCATGCCGAGCACGCGCGTCGCAAAGCCGGGCGCAAGTTCCGCCATAATCATCGTCAGCGCGGAAACGAGCGCGAGTTGCAGCAGCGCGATCAGAATGGCGCGGTGCGAGATCGCAAAATGCCAGCCCTCGCGGATTTCGGTCCACGCGCCGCGCAGCGCGGACATACCGTTGATCGCGTCGCTGCGCTGGGGCTGATCGCGCGGGAGAAATCCGACCAGAATCGTCGCGCCCAGATACATCGCCGCTGCCGCCCAGAACGAACCGGCAATCCCGATGGTCTTGACGCCAAGCGGCGCGAGGATCACCAATCCTAGAATTTGCGAGCCGGTGAACGTGAGTGTGAACAGCGAATTCGCCGAGAGGAGATTGTCGGTGCTGACGAGCAGCGGGATCGTCGCGCCTTCCGCCGGCGCGAAGAACTGTCCAATGGCGGAGGCGATAAAGACGAGCGCGTAAATGGCGATCAGGAAAATGCCTTCGTTCGACTTTTGCGTCAGCAGATACGCGGCGAGGATTGCCAGCGCCGCGCCGGTGAGCACTCGCGACGCGTTCGACGTGACCAGGATCAATTTCTTCGGCACGCGGTCGACGACGACGCCCGCCAGCGCGCTCAGCAGCACCGCCGGCAGACTGAACGCCAGAATGACGGCGGCGAGCTGCGCGCTCGACCCGGTGACCTGATCGATCAGAATGAGTTGGAGGAAAAAGGACCCGTTCAGCGCCGTGTTGGACAAGACTTGCGCCATCCAGATCGCGAGAAAATTGCGATTGCGCAGAACAGCGGTGTAACCACGTTGGTTGAGCGATTCCATAGGCAAAAGTCTAATGAGCCAATTGTCCAACGAGCCAATGAGTCAAATCTATCTTCCTTTGGCTCATTGGCTCATTGGCTTATCGGGCGTTGATGTTTCTCCGCGGCGAACGAACGTCTTGACGCGTTTCTCGAACTCGCGGCGCGGCAACAGCACGCGATGTCCGCATGTCGCGCAGACGATTCCGATGTCTGCGCCCAGGCGCACCACTTGCCACTCGTACCCGCCGCACGGATGCGGTTTTCGCAGCCGCACCACATCGTCGATCCGAATTTCTAGAACCATCGCCCGGCATTATAGCACACAAGCAGGTAAACAAGGAAACACGTAAACAGGTAGACACGTCCTTGCTTACTTGTTTACTTGTCTACTTGTATATCCGCTGGTACTGCCGCCAGTTGCTGTAGACGATCCGGATGTACAGCGCGGTCTCGCTCAGCCCAACCTCTTCCACGGCGAGATCGAGGTCGGGGCGCTGCCAGTCTTTGATGCGTCCGCTGCCCGCGTTGTACGCCGCGAGCGCGTAGATCGGCTCGCCAAACTGTTTCAGGTCTTGCGCGAAATACCACACGCCGAAACGGATGCTGACGTACGGCAGATAGAGTTGATCGAGCGAAAAATTCTTGACGCCGAGCCGCCGCGCAATGTCTTGCCCGGTCGATGGGACAACCTGCCCCAAACCGCGCGCGTCCGCCGACGAGGTTGACCACGGATTGAATCCGCTCTCTTGCCGAATCAGCGCAAAGTACAGCAGAGGATCGACCTGGTTGGCTTGCGCCTGCGGGACGACGAGGTCGGCGTAGTAGGTGGGATAGCGCAGCATCGACAGCCAACGCGGCGCGTCCGGCGCGCCCGCGTTCGCCGCGAGCTGCGCGATGCGCTCGCCGCAGTCCATCGCCAGCGAGTACAGGTTGTTGTCGCGCAGGTAGAGCGCGAGCGCGTACAGCGTGCGCGGATTGGCTTGATTTTCAGAGACCACGACGCTGAACTCGCGCCGCGCCTCCACGGTGCGGTCGAGCCGCAGCAGTTCCGCGCCGCGCTTGAAATGCGGATCATTTTTCGTCGTGGCATCCAACTGTCCCAGCGGCAGAGTGGACGTCGATTTGCTCCAGCCGGCGAGCCATTTTTCGAAATCAGCGCGGTCGGCGTCGCTGCCCATCGCGTAACGCGTCAGGTCGTACGTCGCGGCGGTAGGCGGCGCGGCAAGCGTGTCTCGGGCGCGCCAGGCGTAATAGCTGTCGGGCAGCGCGGCGGCTTGCGTCCAATCATTCTTCGCCGCGTCGGTCTGTCCCTGCGCGGCGGCGGCTTTGCCCAGCCAGAAAAGCGCGCGCGCATAGTAACTGGATTTCGAGTAATTCTTGACGATGCTCTGCCACCGCGCGCTCGCGGTCTTGAAATCCTTGCCGCGATAATAGTCCAGTCCTGCCCAGTACAGCGCCTCCGCCGCGTACGTGCGGGCGGGGTACTTGGCTTGCACTGCTTCATAAAGCGTCGCCGCGTCGCCGTAGCGTTTCGCGCGGTCGAGCAGCAGCGCGGCGCGCCACAGCGCGCTGTCCGCCTGTGGATCATCCGGGAATGTCGCGGTGAATTTTCGATACACCGCCACCGCGTTGTCGATCTGCCCCAGCGCGGCGAGCGCGCTGGCTTTGCCGAAATACGCGTCCGGCACGCGCTTGTCCTTCGGCAGCGACTGGAAGATCGTATCGTACTCGGCGATGGCTTGCGAGTACGCGCCTTTGCCGACGTAGGATTGGGCGATATAGTAATGCGCGTCGCCGGCGCGCGGCGCGGCGCCGTCCAGATTGCGCTGGAACGCGGCGATGGCGGCGTCGTACGCGTCGGCGTAGTAATCGACCAAGCCGCGCTGGTAATCGTCCACCGCCGCGCTGCGGTTCACCAGATCGACGAGCGATTTGTACGCGCCGGGTTGATCGGGATATTTGGTGACCGCGTCGCTCCAGCGCGCGATCGCCAGATTGAGCTGGTTCGCGGCGGCGTACGCTTCGCCGGCGCGCAAGTCCAGATCGGCTTTGGTGTGCGGATCGCCGGCGACTGCCTGCGCGGCGTCGTAGCGCGCCGCCGCCTGCGCTGGCTGGGTGAGTCCGAGGTAGACATCGGCGACGCGCATCAGGATGCTGAGCCGCGTGGACGCGGCGAGTGTCGTGTCTTTCAGCGCCAGATCGTACTGTTGGATGCCGCTGGTCGTATCGCCCGCCAGCACCATCACGTCGGCAATCGACGCGTCCACATCGCCGGCGAGCGTCAGCGTGACGCCGCGATAAATCCGCAATTGCTCCAACGCGTTCGGATAATCTTTCAGCGACCGGTAGGAATCGGCAAGCAGGTAATGCGATTCCGGCGCGTGCGCGCCGTTCGGGTTCGCTTGCAGGTACGTGTTCAGCGCGGCGACAGCGTGCGCGTCGTCGTTGTTGAGCCAGTACGCCTCGCCCAGCCGATACTGCGCTTCTGCCGCGAGATCCGGCGCAGGATTCGAGTTGAGCGTGAACTGGAACGCGGCGATGGCGCGCGCGTAATCGCCGTCGCGCCGCGCCGTCATTCCATCGTTGTACGGATTGGAACTGAACGCGGGCGTGGGTGTATCGACCGGCGCAGGCGTCGGCGTGGGCGTATCGACCGGAGTGTGTGTGGGCGTCGGTGAGTTGGAAAAACTGGAGCACGCGGCGAGCACAATGCCCAGCGCGAGGACGAACCAAATTCGATTTTTCATTCGCGCCCCTATTATAACTTAAGATGCGCGGAATAGGAAACTCACGCTTTGCGGTTTTAGTCGCGGCGTGATATACTGCAAATCAGTAAGCAGTCAGCAGTATTCAGCGTTCAGAAATCTGATTACTGAATACTGATCATTGACCACTGGGGTTTCAATGAACGGCTACAGCGAAGAGATCACACTCGAAGGACATATCATCGATTCCGGCATTCTGTCCAAGGTCTGGGGAACGGTGATGGACCTGGGCGGCGAGTTCGATCTGCAGGAGATTCGCGTCGGGCGGAGCAAGAACGAAACGTCGTTCGCGCGGATGAAAATCTCCGCCGCCAGCGACGCGCAGCTGCGCCGCATCCTCGGCGCATTGCAAGACGACGGAGCGGAGATCGTCTCGCGCGGCAACGTGCGCACCGAACCCGCGCCAATGGACGGCGCGCTGCCGGACGATTTTTATTCCACGACGCATTTCCCGACGCAAGTACGCCTGGACGGGCGCTGGGTCGACGTGAGCCGCACCGAGATGGACTTGGTGATCGTCGTCGACCGCGCCCAGTCTGCCGCGCGAATGGTTCCGATGGCGGACGTGCGCCAAGGCGAGCTGGTCGTCGTGGGGCACGAGGGCATCCGCGTCCTGCCGCCGCAGCGGTCGCGCAGCCGCGAATTGTTCTCGTTCATGGGCAGCGAGGTTTCGTCCGAAAAGCCCAAGCAGCTGGTGATCGAAGAGATTGCCGCGCAGATGCGCGAGACGCGCACACACGATGGCAAGATTCTTGTCGTCGCCGGTCCGGCGATCGTTCACAGCGGCGCGGGACCGTACCTGGCGCGGCTCATCCGCGCCGGTTTCGTGCAGGCGCTCTTCGGCGGCAACGCCATCGCCACGCACGATGTCGAATCCGCGCTGCTTGGCACATCTCTGGGCGTCGCGCTGCACAACGGCGAAGCGGTGGAGGGCGGGCATCGTCATCACATGATCGCGATCAACAAGATCCGCCGCGCCGGCGGTTTGCGCGCCGCGGTCGAGCAAGGCATTCTGCATGAAGGAATTATGTACGAATGCATCCGCCGCAACGCCGAACTGGTGCTCGCCGGCTCGGTGCGCGACGATGGTCCGCTGCCGGACGTCATCACCGACGTGATCGAAGCGCAAAAGCGGATGCGCGCGGTGGTGCAGGGAAAATCCGCGTCCGATTCGACCTCGCCCAGGGCTGGCGCGCCGGTCGAGATGGCGCTGATGATCGCGACGATGCTGCACTCGATTGCGACCGGCAATATGCTGCCCGCGTCGGTGAAGGTGGTCGCGGTAGACATCAACCCGGCGGTCGTGACGAAACTCGCGGATCGCGGCACGTTCCAGGCGCTCGGACTTGTGACCGACGCGGAGTTGTTCATGCGCGAGCTGGCGGAAGCGTTACAAGTGTAAATTCGCACCGCTGAGACGCCGAGGACGCAACGACTGAAAATATTTCTCTTAGAGCCTGTCTGAAAAGACCTGAATCTCTCGCAAAGACGCCAAGACGCAAAGGATTTAGATGAATTTCTTAGCGACTTTGCGGCTTTGCGTGAGTTTTAAGACTGGTTCTTAGCGTTCTCTGCGTCTCCGCGGTGCCACAACGGGTCGTATGGCAGTCCTTGCTCAAGTTCGCACGACCATCGCAGAGCATAACCTGTTCGCCCGCGGCGACAAGGTCGTGGTCGCCGTTTCCGGCGGACCCGATTCGCTGACGTTGCTGCACGTCTTGCGCGCGCTGCGCCAAGAACTAGAACTCGACCTGTTCGTCGCGCATCTCAACCACAAGCTGCGCGGCAGTGAATCGGACGCGGACGCGCAGTTCGTCGCGTGGCTGGCGCAAGAATGGAATCTGCCCGCCACCATCGAAGCGCGCGATGTGGCGGCGCTGGCGGAGGAAAAGCGTCTCTCAGTAGAAGAAGCGGCGCGTCACGCGCGCTATGCCTTCCTCGGCGAAGTCGCGCAGCGCGTCGGCGCGAACGTGATCGCGGTCGCGCACCACGCGGACGATCAGGTCGAGACGGTGCTGATGCATTTCCTGCGCGGCGCGGGACTTGGCGGGTTGCGGGGAATCAATTATCAATTATCGATTACCCATTACCCATTGACCATTGTTCGCCCCTTGCTGGATGTCACGCGCGCCGAGATCGAGGCGTACTGCAAGCAGAATTATCTCACGCCGCACTACGACCGCTCCAACCTCGATATGACTTTTTTCCGCAATCGCCTGCGGCAGGAGACGCTGCCGTACCTCGAAACGCTGAATCCCAACTTGCGCCAGACGCTGACCCGGATGTCGCACGCGATCGCGGATGACTATGATTTCGTGCAGCGCGGCGTCCACGCGGCGTACGCGCGCATCGCGCGTCCAGTGGAGGGCGCGATCGTGTTCGACCGCGCGGCGTGGCGCGCGCTCCATCCGGCGTTACAGCGCGGCACGCTGCGCGCCGCCGTGCAGCAGTTGCGCGGCGATCTGCGCGACATCGACTGGACGTCCATCGAAGACGCCCGGCGCGTCGCGCTGGAAAAATCCGCCGGCGCGGCGGCGACGCTGCCGCAGGGATTGATGCTCGTCGTCGGCTACACCGATTTCACGATTGCCGACACCGCGCGCGGCGCGCCGATGCCGGCGCAAAGCGTGCCGCTGCTGCGCGTCGAGCGCGTCGATTTGCCGGCTCAAGGCGCGTTCGAGCTGCCCGATTCGGATTGGGTCGTGTACACGGAGAGCGCCAATCGCAAACTGGAAACGGCAGACCGCTGGACGGCGGTGCTCGATTTTGAAAAATGCGCGGGCAAGATTTATCTGCGCCGCCGCCGCGCCGGCGACCGCTTCCAGCCCGCCGGGCTGGGCGGGCACACGCAGACGCTGCACGAATTTATGATCAACGAGAAAATCCCACGCGCCGCGCGCGCGCTGCTGCCGCTCCTCGTCGTGAACGACCAAATCGCCTGGGTGTGCGGATGGCGCGTGGACGAACGCGTGTGCGTGACCGACGAGACGCGCGTGTTCTGGCAAATCACCTTTCGGAAAAAGGAAAAACATTGAACCCCATCGAAGTAGGCGCGGAGCTTAGCGCCGCGGCTGCCGCTCGCCAGCAGGTCCCCTTGCGCGGGTACGTCATCGTTCTGACCGGCACCGTCATCTGGGCGCTGACCGGCGTCGTCATCAAGATTCTGCTGACGCGTTACGGAATGGAAACGATGACGATTGCATTCTGGCGCGTCTCCATCGTCACCGCGTTCGTCTTTGTCGCGCTGCTCGTCTTGGACGCCCAGCAGCTTCGCATCGCGCGGCGCGATCTGCCGCTCTTTGCCTTCTACGGATTGATCGGCGTCGCGGCGCATCAGATCGTCTGGATCACGTCCGTGCAGTACAACGGCGCGGCAGTCGCGACCGTCATCATTTACACCTCGCCCGCCATCGTCGCGATCTTCGCGTGGCGCTGGATGCGCGAGACCATCGACCGGACGAAACTAGCCGCGCTCGCGCTGACGATCTTTGGCATTGTGCTGGTCGCGCGCGCGTACGATCCCGCGCAGATTCAGCTGAACGAGATCGGGCTGGCAGCGGGCATCGGCTCGGCATTCACGTTTGCGACCTACTCGCTGGTCGGGCGCATCGCGACGCGCACGTACACCGCGTGGACCTCGCTCTTCTACGCGTTCCTCTTCGGCACGGTCTTTCTGCTGCCGGTCAGTCTCCTCGTCCACAGTTTTGTGCCGAACAATCTACCGCTCGACGGCTGGACGACGCTGGTCTTTCTCGCGCTCGTGCCAACGCTCGGCGGATTCGGCGCGTACACCGTCGGCTTGAGCCATCTGCCGGCAAGCGTCGCCAGCATCCTCGCCGCGTTCGAGCCAGTGACGACTGCCATTGTCGCGTATTTCGTTTTCGGCGAGACGCTGGACGCGCTGCAGCTCACCGGCGCGGCGATGATCCTCGCCAGCGTGGTGCTGTTGCGACCCAAATCGTAAGCGCGCGCGAACCAATTTGGTTTCGGCTTGTCCGAGTTAGGAGTACGACGATGAAAGCATCCCGGTTCCTCGTCCTCCTGTTACTGTGGATTCCCGCCTGCGCGTCACAAACCACCACGCCCATCCCAACCGCGCTGCCCACGCGACCGCCAACGCCCACGCGCGCGCCAACCTCCACCGCCACGACTGCACCCACGGCAACGCGCGCGCCGACCGCCGCATCAAAACTACTCTGGCAGCAGCGCGCCGCGCCGCGCACGTTGATCGACGCGAACGACATCGCCCGGATCAAGCAGTGGATCGCTACCGACGCGTGGGCGCGCGGCGCGTTCGATCAAATCATCCGGAACGCGGATGCGTGGCCCTCGGGCTATCTGAAAGAGTTCAACCTCACCCGCCCCGACTTGCCGCCGACCGGCGGACAGTGGACGCTGTGGTACATCTGCCCCAACGGTCTGCCGCTGCGCTACGTGCCGACGCATTCGCCGCCGCACTATTGCCCCAGCACAAATCAATATTACGCCTCGCCGCCGCAATGGCAGAATCGTCCGACGCTGTATAACGAAGTGATCTACGCGCGGCGGCACGACGCGCTCGCGACGTACGCGCGCTGGCTCGGTCTGGCGTACGCGCTCACCGGCGACGCGAAATACGCGACTAGCGCGGCTACGATTCTGCGCGCGTACGCCGCAGTGTACCCCACCTATCCACATCACGACGTCAACGGCAAGACGAGCCGGAGCGGCGCTAAGGCGCACGCGCAGACGTTGGACGAAGCGGTCTGGCTGATCGACCTGGCGTGGTCGTACGATTTGATCGGCGATACGCTCGCGCCGGCAGACCGCGCGGCAATCGCCAACGGCTTGCTGCGTCCCGCCGTCGCGGAGATCGAAGGAAATCCCATGGGGCTGAGCAACTGGCAGACGTGGCACAATGCGGCGATCGCGACGGTGGGATTCGCGCTGAACGATACGCGAATGGTGAACGAGGCGTACAACGATCCAGCAAACGGATTCTTCATGCAACTGCGTGACGGCGCGTCCGCCGACGGCTTTTGGTGGGAAAGTTCGTGGGGCTATCACTTTTACGCGCTGAACGCTATGATCGATCTTGCCGAGATGGGCGCGCGCGCCGGCATCGACACGTACGCGCAGTCGAACCTGCGCGCGATGTGGTACGCGCCGCTGCAAATGGTGCTACCCGATTTGACGCTGCCGCGCTTTAACGACGACACCGGTCGCTCGCTGATGCACGAGTGGATGTACGAGGTTGGCTACAACCGATACCGCGACCCGCTCCTCGCGCTGCCGATCAGCGGCGGCGCGCGCGGCTGGCAGGCGCTGCTGTGGGGCGCAGAAACGCTGTCCGCCGCCAGCCCGTCGATGACGACCAGCGCGCTCCTGCCGAAAGCCGGCTATGCGATCCTGCGCGCGGGAGACGGGACGGATTTGCGCTATCTCGCGTTCAAGTTCGGACCGCACGGCGGATTTCACGGACACTTTGACGAACTGGGCTATGTGTCGTTCGGCGCGGGCAAGCTGCTCGGCATCGACCCGGGGACGCACTCGTACGCCTCGGCATTGCACGACGGCTGGGACAAGACCACGGTCGCGCACAACACCGTCGTCGTGGACGAGCAGAACCAAGCCGAGGCGACCGGCAACCTGCGTCAGTACCTGGGATTCTCCGCGTTCAGTCTCGCGACGGCGGACGCCGGCGCGGCGTATCCGAATCGCGCGGCGATCACGCGTTCGCTCGCGCTCACGCCGGATTATTGGCTTGACGTGATGCGCGTGATGGCGCTGGACGGCAAGCCGCATCGCATCGATTGGGTGTACCACGACGCCGGCAATCTCTCCACGCCGCTCACGCTGTCGCCGTACACCGCGTTCCCAAAATCGAACGGCTACGACCACCTGACCGCCGATCGCGCCGCCGCGACGGACAGCGATTGGCAAGCGACGTGGACGCTGAGCGGCGCGCGCGTCGATTTGACGATGCTCGGAGTGACGGGCACGACCGTCGTCGCCGGCACCGGCATCGATCAGACGAACCAGGCGGTTCCGTTCGCGATGGCGCGGCGGCAAGCGCAAGACACGACCTTCGCCGCGCTGTTCGAGCCGAGCCGAACGTCGCCGCGCGTCACGACGTTTGCATCACTGGGCGCGGGGCTGAGCATCGTCGCGCCCGGCGTGTTCGAAGATTCGGTCCTGCTGCCGGACGATACCGCGCACGGCGACCGCAGCTTTAGCGTGTTCAGCACCGACGCTGTCGCGGCGTATGCGCGAGAAGACGCCACGAACAACCTGCAAACGTTCGTCCTCGCCAACGCAACCCGGTTTTCAGATGGAGTTGTGCCGCGGCTCACCAGCACGATGCCGATCACGCTCCAAGTGACGTACACGGGAAATACGCTGGCGGTCACGCTACCGCGCGCACCAATCGCGCAGGTGCGTATCTACGCGCCGACGAGCACGCAGGTGAGGGTGAACGGAAATATCGTGGGATACAAACGCGAGGGCGTGAGCGTGACCATCACGGTGCCCTAACTCGGACAAGTCGAAACAGTTTAACCGCGAAGGACACAAAGAACGCAAAGTAAGAAAATTCCTGAACAAGGAAATCCTTTCTGTGAAATTCCGTGCGGTTCTGTAGCAAGAAATATTTGACGCCGGGTTACAATCGTCCAAAGTTGAACGACTGGAATTCTTCCCACGCGTAGAGGAATGGCGTGAACCAGCGGTCTCTGCCGATGCAGCGAAAGTACGGCGGCTGAATCGCGCGGATCAGATCGCCGATCTTGTAGCGGGCGAGAATGGGCGTCGACACGATGAGCCGCCCCATCTCGCCGGCTTTCATTTCGTGAAGCATCTTGATGCCCACGCGTGTCTCGACTTCGAAGAAGAAGAGATCATAGTTCGGCTGCCACGCGCGCTTGTCGTCGATTTGCTGACCGAACATCCCCTCGGTCGTGCCGTAGATTTCGCGGATCGCCGCCGCGGGACCGTAGAGCGCGTGCAGCGCGGGTTCGTAACGCGTGTTGATGCCGGCGACGCTGCCGAGCGTCATGATCTGCGTCTTCCACAAATCCTTCGGATAGACGCCGTGTTTCTTCTTTAGGTATCTGCCGAATGAAACCGCAGTCGGCGCGACGCCACCGACGAGTGTAACGTTCTCGTTCTTGCATTTCTCGTACGCCAGTTCAAAGCGCGCGTCCCAATCGCGCTCTGTCTTGCCGCCGCCGAGCGCGTCGATCTCGGCCTGCGACGGCACGGAGCGAATCGGCGTGGACGCAGAGACGTATTTGGTGTAGATGCCGGACGAGTAACCGTACTCGACTTCGCGCTCGCCAACTTTCACTTTACCCACGACGGACGGAAAATTCAGATTGAGGTTGACGCCCTGGAAGAGATCGAAGCGTTGGGTGCTAAGCGCGTACTGCACCATCGCGCGGCTCGCGCTGACGCGCATCTTCAAATCGGTCGGCGTCATCGGGATGAATTTCGATTCACCCTGGGT
>DAIDTM010000245.1 GCA_027457205.1 Anaerolineae bacterium
GTATGGGGCGGGGTATGAGGTGGGTGCGCATCGGTATGCGCCGCAACCGCCGCAGATTCTGGTGGTCAGTGCGCCGCCGCCCGCGCCGTCGCCGTATGGTTTCCCTCAAAACCAATTCTATCTGCCACCGCAGATCGATGACGCGCAACTGGGGCGTTCTCGACAATTCAAAATCGTGGGAGATGAATAGATGATGCACTACCGTAATAAGCCGCGCGAAGCGGTCGAGATTCAAGAAAAACGCTTTGGGTATTTCCCCAAGGCGTTTCGCTGGCACGGCAAACGCTACGATGTCCAAGCAGTCGAGCGATGCTGGACCGCCGCGCGCCGCTCGCCGCATCTGTGCTTTCGCGTACGTTGCAGCGAAGGAATGTTCGACCTGTACCAGAATGTGCGCGACAATACCTGGCAACTGGTTCCGCTGCGCGCGTAACGCACAAAAAATCGCCCCGCAAAATTAGCGGGGCGATGGATGCGCCGGTATTGTCTAATCCTCGGAACCGTCAATCTCCGGGCGTTGCCGTTGGTTGCGGCTGCGGCGAAGGTTTACTCGTTGGCTGGGATTCCGGCGGTTCAGTCGGCTGCGGCTGCGGCGTGGGTTTGACCGTCGGTTGACCTTCCGGCGGTTCGGTTGGCTGTGGCTGCGGCGTGGGCTTGACCGTCGGCTGACCTTCCGGCGGTTGGGTTGCTTGAACCGGCACCGGAGTCGATTGGACCTCTGTCGGTTCGGTCGCCTGAACTGGGGGCGGAGTCGCCTGAGGTCCAGGCAAGTTCGTCGCAGTGGCTTCTGGAATCTCCGTCGCTTGAGCGCCAGGCGTTTCAGTCACCTGCGCCTGCTGAGTCGGTATCGCTGCTGTCGTTGGCGTGCCGGTATCCTCGCTCACCTGCACCGTATTAGCATCCACGCTGCCGTCGGTATGAATAACCGCGTTGACTTGGACGACCGCTCCGACTTGCAGGTGTCCTTTGATTTCCGCGTCCGGGGCAATCGTGATGGATTGACCGCTCACGACAATCAAATTGCTCTGGACCGTCGTAATCGTCCCTGTGATTATCGTCGTCTGGAGCGCGGCGGTCGGAGCCGGCGTGTCCGTCGCCAGAAAGATCGAATTGGATTCCGCCGTAGGCGCGACAATGGGCGGGCGGTCCGGCAGATGGTTCACATCCACCGGCGCGCCCGTTGCCGCGTTCAGCGCCGCAATTAAAGCAAAAACCAAATGCAAAATCTGATCCACCGGAATTCCTCAAGTCCGACTGTCTGTAGTACCATTGTCCCAGTATAATCGATACCCGCCGCGCGTGGTTAAGCTGATTTTAAGTCAACTTTAAATCTATGTTAAACGCGCGAGCCGTCATGGAATCGGCAACGCAAAACTTAGGGTAGTTCCTTTGCCGACCTGGCTTTCCGCCCACACACGTCCGCCGTGTTGCTCGACGATGCTTTTGACGATTGCCAAGCCCAGCCCTGCCCCGCCGCCCGATGCGCCGGTCGCTGGATCGCGCGCGCGCGCCTTGTCGCTCCGATAAAACCGGTCGAAGATGTGCGGCAAGTCTTCCGCCGGAATGCCAACGCCGGAATCCCGCACCGTCGTCAGCAGCCACCCGCCTGCGCCCAATCGGTCCGAATCCTGCGCCTGCTTTACCGCCACCGATTTCACGTCGACCGCTCCGCCGCGCGGCGTGAATTTCAGCGCATTCCCAATCAAGTTGATGAAAACTTGACGAATTTGGTCCGCGTCGGCATTGACCGCCGGCAGATTCTCCGCGGCATCGACGCTGATTGATACGCCCGTCTCCGCCGCACGCGCCGCCAATTCATCGGCGACCGCACGCGCGACCCTACCAACTGACACCGGCGCACGGCGCGGCGCGATTAATCCCGTTTCGATCCGCGATAAATCGAGCAATTCGTCCACCAGCCGCGACAATCGATCCGTCTCGTTCGTAATATCCATCAGAAATTCCGTTGCGACTTGCGGATCGTCTTTCGCGCCTTCGGCAAGCGCCTCGGCGCGCAGCCGGATTGTCGTCAGCGGTGTTCGCAGTTCGTGCGCCGCGTTAGCGACAAAACCGCGCTGGTCTTCCATCACCGCTGAGACGCGCTCAGCCATAAAGTTAAAAC
>DAIDTM010000246.1 GCA_027457205.1 Anaerolineae bacterium
ACGCTGACCGCTCAACCCGCGCCGCGCGCCGACATCGCCATCCGTCTCGCGCAAAACCTGAGCGCGCGCAACCGCGCGGCAGAAGCGCTGGAATTGACACAGCGAACGGCGCGCGACCTGAACGATTCGCACCCGCTGCTCCTCGCGCAGTTGGCTGCCGCAGAAGGTCAGGCGCAACTGACGCTATCGAAATTCGACGATGCCGCGCGGGCGGTAGAACTCGCGCGGCGATTAGCCGAACAATTCAAATTCGCCATGCCAAACCAAGCCGCACAGGTCCAGGCGCAAGCGGGTCTAACGCTGGGAATCGTCAGCAATATTCGCGGACAGCCCCAAGCTGCGCTGGACTATTGGCAGCGCGCCATCGCCGCCGCGCGCGCGGCGAACTGGAAATCCATCGAGTACCGTTGCCGCGCGAACATCGGCATCGTGCTCTATCAGCGCGGCGATTGGGCGGGCGCGTTGGAGAATTATCACGCCGCGCTCTTCGGCGCACGTGCGCTCGCGGACAGCAACGTCGCCGCGCGCGTGCTGGGCAACCTTGCTATCCTGCACCACCTGCGCGGCGAACTGGACGCCGCGCTCGATGTCGCAGCGCAGATGCGCGAGCTGAAAGAGCAGATGGGCGACACGCTGGGCGTAGCCAACGCGGACAATACGCGCGCGAGCGTACTGCTGGCGCTGCATCGCTTGGACGAAGCGCGCGCGCTCAGCGCGGCGACCGTCGACCAAGTTGAACGCGCTGGCGACCGGCGGATGTTGGGCGGCTCCCTTGACACGCTCGCGCAGATTCTGCTCGCCCAGGGAAATGTCGCCGCCGCGCGAGATACGCTCCAGCGCGCGTTGGATTTGCCGGAGGCGCAAAACGATGCGTCGCTGGTGAAAGACCTGCGTCACCACCGCGCGTTCGCGTTACTGGCGAGCGGCAACGCGGACGCCGCGCAGCGCGAATTAGTGGACACCGCCGCGTCGGACGATCCGAAGGCATTCATCGAAAGGAAACTGGTCGAGGGCTGGATTGCGCTGGCGCGCGGCGAGCGTCCCGCGGCAGCCGACTGCGCCCGCGCCGCGCGCGCCCGGGTCGACGCGAGTGGATACGCGCTGTATCAGAACGCCGTCGCGCGGCTCGCCAACGCGGCAAGCGACCCATCTTCCTCGCCGCTTCCCCATGCGCTGGTTTGAGTTGCCAAATCCAACACCCGAAGATATAATCCAAAAAGTTTTGTGAGTCAGGTCAATCTATGGACATTCACATCGCCGTCGTCCCCGTCGCCGGACTGGGCACGCGGCTTTTGCCGGCGACGAAATCGCAGCCGAAAGAAATGCTGCCGGTCGGACGCAAGCCGGTCGTGCAGTACGTCGTCGAAGAATTGACGCGCGTCGGTATCCAGCGCGTCTTGTTCATCACCGGACCCGCCAAGACTTCTATCGAAAATTATTTCGATTTGAACGGCGAGCTGATCCAGCTGCTGCGCGAGACTGGCAAGGAAGACCTGCTCGCCGAGTTCGAGTTCGAGCGCGCGCCGGTCCAGTCTTTTTACACGCGCCAGCGCCAACTGCGCGGACTCGGACACGCTGTCGCGTGCGCGCAGTCGTTCGTCGGCGACCAACCGTTCGCCGTCGCGCTCGGCGACTCAATCATCGGCGTCAACGCGCAGAGCGACGTCGTGCGCCGGCTGACGCAATGCTTTATCGACAAGAACGCCGCGGCGGTCGTCGCGTTCGAAGAGGTGCCGCGCAATGAGGTGCGCCGCTATGGAATTGCGCAGCCCAAAAGCGACGGCGAGATATTTGAAATCGCCGATGTGGTCGAAAAGCCAAGCGCGGAGGATGCGCCGAGCAATCTGGCGATCGCCGCGCGTTATGTTTTCGCGCCCAGCATTTTCGATGCGCTGGCGCGCACCAAGCCGGGCAAGGACGGTGAGATCCAACTTACCGACGCGATTCGGCTGCTGATTCAGGAGGGCGGCAAGGTCTATGGAGTGCGCCTGCGCGACGCCGAGCCGCGATTCGACATCGGCAATTTCGATTCCTACTTTCGCGCGTTCGTCGAGTTCGCGCTGGCGGACGCCAAGCACGGTCCCGCGCTGCGACGGCATCTGGAGCGCTTGCTGAATGATTCTCATTCGTAAGCGCGCCTACGCGCGCGCCGCGCTGGTCGGCAATCCCTCCGACGGATACAACGGCAAAACGATCTCGGTCATCGTCCGCAACTTCTGGGCGGAAGTCGTGCTGTACGAATGGGACTCGGTAGACATCGTGCTGGCGGAAGACGACCGCGCACGCTTTGATTCAATTTACGATCTCGCACGCGACGTCACGCTGCACGGCTATTACGGCGGCATCCGCCTGATCAAGGCGACGATCAAACGCTTTGTCGATTTCTGTGCGCGGCGCGGCATGGCGCTAAGCGACCGCAAATTCTCGGTGCGCTATCAGACGAACATTCCGCGCCAGGTCGGACTTGCCGGCTCGAGCGCGATCATCGTCGCGACGCTGCGCGGCTTGATGGAATTCTACAACGTCGAGATTCCGCTGACGGTACAGCCATCGTTGGTCTTGGCGGTCGAGCAGGAAGAACTCGGCATCGCCGGGGGCTTGCAGGATCGTGTGATCCAGGTGTACGAAGGCGTCGTCTATATGGATTTCGATCCCGTGCGCGAGCAACTCATCGACGGCTACCGCGGCTACGCGTACGAGCCGCTCGATCCGCGCCGGCTGCCGCCGCTCTACGTCGCCTACGACGATTCGCTCAGTGAACCGACCGAGATTTTTCACAACGACATTCGCGGACGTTACCATCGCGGCGACGCGGCGGTGGTCGATGCGATGAAGCGCTGTGCGGAGCTTGCCGCGCGCGGGCGCGACGCGCTGCTCGACTGGGACGCGGCGCGGCTGGCGCGGTTGATCGATGAAAATTTCGACGTGCGCCGCAGGATCTATCATCTCCCGGCATGGCAGATCAGGATGATCGAAACGGCGCGGGCATGCGGCGCGAGCGCAAATTTCGCCGGCTCCGGCGGCGCGATCGTCGGCACGTACCGCGACGAGGCGATGTTTGAAGAGCTGCGCGCGAAACTGGGCGAGATCGGCTCACGGACGTTCAAGCCGCAGGTCTGTCCATGACCTCCATTGCGCTCGGCAAGCCCATCGCGCTGGGGCGCACGGCTGAGGTGTACGCGTGGCAAGACAACCAGGTGCTCAAACTCTATTTCGACTGGTGCCCACCCGATTGGGTCGAGTACGAAGCGAAAGTGGGTCGCATCGTTCATGCGGCGGGCTTACCTGCGCCGGCAGTCGGTGAAATTGTCGAGATAAACCACCGCCGCGGGTTGGTGTACGAGCGTATCGACGGCGTTTCGATACTCGACGTTCTTTTTGCCAAACCGTGGCAAGTGACACAACTCGCGCGCGAATTCGCCCAAGTGCAGGCGGCAATCCACGCCTGCCGCGCACCCGAGTTACCTACGCAACGCGCGGACTTGGAGAGCGCGATTCGCGCGGCGCACGCGCTGCCGCCGGACCTGAAGGCAGCCGCGTTGCGATGGCTCGCCGATTTGCCCGGCGGGGATACGTTGTGTCACGGCGATCTACATCCTGGAAACGTCATGCGGACTTCGCACCGCGCGGTCGTGATCGATTGGATTGCGTCGACGCGCGGCAATCCGATCGCCGATGTCGCGCGCACGTTGCTCCTCTTGACCATAGGCAATCCACCTGGGATTCGGGCGCGCGTGTTTGTGTCATTCCTGCGACGGTCTTTTTGCGCGACGTACCTCCATCGCTATTTTGAACTTCGCCCCGGCGGTCGGACGCAGATTGCCGCGTGGCAGCCGGTGATCGCCGCGGCACGCTTGAATGAAAACATTGCGGGTGAGCAAGCGATTTTGTTAGCGCGGGTCAAGGCGGAGTTCGAACGACAACGCCAATCTCTGTGAATTTCAGCGGTAGGAAGAGGACTGGCTTTGCGAATCCGAAAAACAAATCGAGGGGCACTGCGCGGAACTGTGACGAAACCCTTGCCGCCCCGCGTCCCGACCAACATCGGGCGATTACTGCGCGTGGGCACGAACGAATGGGGCAAGCCGCTGGTCGCGTGCCCGCAATGCGGCGCGCCAGCGGTTGTCGACGCCACGCGTGCAGTGTGGTGCCGCGCCTGCGGTTACACGAGCAATGGCATCGCCGGCTGCGGCTGATGATCGTTCTGGCGCGGCGTGTTCCGCTCCCAAGAAAAACAGAATGCTCCCTTCGACAGCACGTCGAGAGGGAGCATTTGTTTTCTATCAATTTTTGTTGTCCGCGTGATTCCGCGTTCATCCGCGTCCAAACCTGTAATGCGCTCAATCCACCTACGGAGCAAACGTCGCGTCGGCTGGCAGTCCGGCTTTCAGATCGCCGTTTGGATTCGGCACCGTCACGCGCACCTCGAACACCATCTCGGAGCGGTCTTGGCTGTTGTAAATGTTCGCCGGCTGGAATTCGCTTTGCGGCGCGATGTACGTCAGTTTGCCGGTAAACGTCTTGCCCGGCAAACTGGGCACGCTCACCGTTGCCGATTGCCCAACGTGCAGCGCGCCTAGATTGTGAATCGGAACGAAGAGATTCAAGTCCAGCTCGCGCGTATCGGCAATCGTCAAAAGCGTACTGCCAGGGACCGTCGTCTCGCCCACCTCGACGCTGCGACCGACCACCGTGCCGGCGAGCGGGCTGGTGATCGTAAAGCGCTTGGCTTGCGCCTGGATGAGCGCCAGATTTGCCTGCGCCGTGTGCAGTCGCGCCTGCGCTAACGCGACTGCCTCCGGCTGCGGCGCACGGCGCACGATGGCGAGTGCGGCTTGCGCTACTTGCAAGCCGGCTTGCGCCGCCGCGACTTGGCCCGCCGCCGCGTGCTGCGCGGCGATCAACTCCAACGGCTGATCGAGCATCTGCTGGTAAATGGCAAGCGTCTGCTGGCTGCCTTGCAAGTTGGCTTGCGCGGCGGAGAGATTCGCCGTCGCCGCGTCGCGCTGCTTGGACAGCATTGCCAACTGCACCTGCCCGGCGTTCGACAGATCGCGCTGCGCGAGATCGATCTGATTGTTGAGCGATGCCAGCATTGCCTGCACGTTGGCGACCGTTGCCTGTGCCGCGCTCACCTTGCCCGCCCAGACTTGCGCCTGGCTCGAAATATCCTGCTTCGAATCGAGCGCGCGATTCGCGTCGTTCAGCGCGGCGTTCGCGGCGATGAGATTCGCATTGGCCTGGCTCACCCCGGCTTGCGCCAGCGCGACATCGGCGGGGCGCGCCGGCTCGGTCACCTGATCGAGGTTCGCCTGCGCCGCGCGCACTTCCGCATCCGCCTCGCGCAGATTCGTCTGAATCGTGCTGTCGTCCAGCGCGATCACCGTGTCGCCCGCGTTGACCGTAGCGCCTTTGTCGACGCGGACATTCGTCACCTGCGCCGATACTTGCGCGGCGAGCCGCGTCTGCTTGGCTTCGAGCGTGCCGGAAAAAGTGAGCGAATTACTCGAAGTGACTAGATTGAAATTCAAACCCGGCGCGGACGCCGACTTGGTGAACGACACGCTCGCCGGCATACCGGCTTTGAGCGGATTGCCCGCCGGCTTGACGGTAATTTCGACCGTGACCAGCTGCGCGTTGCGTTCGCTGTTGGTCTGCGCCAACCGCGTCGTGAACTCCGCCTGATCGGAAATGAACGACACGGTGCCATCCACCGGCTTGTCGTTCAGCTCGGAAACCCAGACCGGGACGGCGTCGCCGAGATGAACCTGCGGCAGCGACGACATCGGCACAAAGACGCGCAGCGTCAGTTCACCGTCCACGCTTAGACGAACGATGGGAACGGACGGCGCGATCACTTCGCCGTTGCGATAAAAGACGACCGACACGGTGCCCGCTTGCGGCGCGACGATGCGGTACTTGGCGAGTTCTTGATTCAGCGCTGCGCGCGCGGCGCGCGCTTGATCGAGCGCGGCTTGGGCGGCTTGAATCTGCGCTGGACTCGCGCCGTCGCGCAAGACCTGGAGCGCGGCTTGCGCGCTTTGCAGGTTCGCGGCGGCGAGGTCGCGCGCGGCGCGCGCCTGATCAACGCGCGTGTCCAGCGCGATCGGGTTGGTCAGTTGATCCGTGACGCCCTTGAGCGCACCTTGCGCGACGGTCACGTTCGCCTGCGCCTGCGCGACGCCCGCCCACGCCTGCCATGCGGCGTTGCCGGCTTGGAACCACTGACCGCGCGCGTAGACGATCCGCGCCACCGGCGTATCGAAATGAAGTTTTCGTCCGCCCGGCAGCGTGACATCGACGCCATTCTCCGCCGATTGAACTTGGTCTTGCCAGAACTGGGAGAACAAGTCCGCGCTCTCGGCTTGCCTGGCAGCCGCCGTCAGCGCGTCCGCCGCCGATTGCGCGCTCGCGTTCGCTTGCGCCTGGGCGATCAAGAGCGACTGTGGATTCGCGCGGATCGCTTCCGTATCCGATACGGCTTGCGTCGCGGCGACGAGCGCGGCGCGCGCTTGATCGACGCGCGCTTGCGCCTGCCGCAAATCTTCCGCACGCGCGCCGGCTTGCAGCAGCGCCAACTGCGCTTGCGCCGCGGCGACGTTCGCATCGGCGGATTCGACTTGTCGCTGGGCGATCTCGTCGTCGATCGTCGCCAGCACTTGCCCCGCCTGCACTTGATCGCCTTCCTGGACGGCGACGTTGGTGATGCGCCCGCCCACTTCCGGCGATACGTCAACGGTTTTGCCTTCGAGGAAACCGGTCCACACGCCGCTGGACGATCCGCTCGACGACGCGGCTTGGCAGCCGATCAGCGCGGCGAGGAAAACGAATACGATCACCGCCGTAAGGATGATCGGACGCGGGTGCGCGCGGACGAACGCGGATAATCTTTTTCCGCGTTCATCCGCGTCCATCCGCGTCCAAATGGTTTTCAAAATCGACTCGACTGATTTCATTCTTTCGCAATCCTTCGTTGCCAGGTAGTCGTGTCATTGCGAGGCGCGTACTTTGCGCCGAAGCAATCCCTCAAGCCCCGCTACGGAGATTGCTTCGCAATAACAGAATCAATTATCCCTTCGCGCGCGCGATGAAAACATCTTCCAGCGAAGGCGGAATCACCATCATACTGTTGACGCTAACCTGCGCGATTTGCAACGCGGCTTGGATCTGCGGCTGCTGCGTCGCCGGGTCTTGCGCGACAACGTGAATCAGCCGACCGTAGAGCGCAACTTCTTCCAAGCCGTCGATCTTTCGCAGCGCCTGCAGCGCGTCCGCCGGCGCGTCGCAATCGATCTCGATCACCTTGCCGCGCATCTGCCGCTCTTTGATGTCGGACGGCGAGCCGGTCGCGACGATTTTCCCGTCGTGGATGAACGCGAGGCGGTGGCACTGCTCCGCTTCGTCCATGTAATGCGTCGTGACAAAAATCGTCGTCCCCTGCGCGGTGAGGCGGTAGAGCAAATGCCAGAAATCACGGCGGTGCACCGGATCGACGCCGGCGGTCGGCTCGTCCAGAAAGAGGAGCGGCGGCTCGTGCAGAATCGCCGCGGCGAGCGCGAGACGCTGCTTGATGCCGCCGGCAAGGTTCGCCGTCAGCTCGCGCTCCATGCCGACCAGACCGGTTAGTTCCATCGCGGCGCGCTGCCGTTCCACCAACG
>DAIDTM010000247.1 GCA_027457205.1 Anaerolineae bacterium
GTCCGATGCGGTACGCGAGGTATTTTTCATCAACCGCTTCCTCCAAGCCGCGCGCCAGCGCTTCCAGGTCGCGCCGCGCCAAGCCACCGTAGGAGGTGAATCCTTCCGTGAGGATCAGCCGATTTTGCAGTTGCTCGAACAGCGCGGGGTCGCGCGCGGCAAGCAACCCACCGATATTCACCAAGCCGTCTTTCTTCGCGCTCATCGTAAAGCCATCGGCGTAGGAAAATAGTTCGCTCGCGATCTCCTTGACCGATTTGCCGCGATAGCCGTCTTCGCGCTGCTGAATCAGGTAGCAGTTCTCGGCGTAGCGGCACGCATCGATGAAGAATGGAATTTGGTAGCGCGCGAGCAGCGCCTTGGTCTCGCGAATGTTCGCCATCGACACCGGCTGACCGCCGACTGCGTTGTTCGTGATCGTCATCATCGCGAGTGGAATGTTCGCCGCGCCGACGCGCTCGATCAACTTCTCGAGCGCGGAAATATTCATGTTGCCTTTGAACGGATGCCGATTCGTGGGGTCGAGCCCTTCGGGGATGAGCAGATCGAGCGCCTCGCTGCCACGCGCCTCGACGTTCGCGCGGGTCGTATCGAAATGCGTGTTGTTGGGAATGATTTTGCCGGGACCGGCGACGACGCCGAACAGCACTTGCTCCGCGCCGCGCCCTTGATGCGTCGGCACAAATTGATCGAAACCGAAAATATCCTTGACCACGCGCTTCAAGTTGAAATAGTTGACCGAGCCGGAGTACGATTCGTCGCCTTCCATCATCCCCGCCCACTGATGATCGCTCATCGCGCCGGTGCCCGAATCGGTCAGGAAATCGATCATTACTGCGCGGCTGGGGAGAGAGAAAACGTTGTAGCCGGCTTTGCGCAAAAATGCTTCGCGTTCATCCCGCGTCGTCAGATGAATCGCTTCGACCGCTTTGATCTTGAATGGTTCCAGTGTGTACTGCGCCACGTCGCGCCTCCTTGAGAAGATGGTTGGGTGGTTGGATGGTTAGGTCGTAGGGGAACATCTGGTAGCACCAAACCACCCAACAACCGAACCATCCAACAACCCGTTTTCAGTTTACCACGTTCGCCGCGCGAAATCAAACTTTTGGCGCAAGTGTCGGGTTGTGGTATAATGCAAGTGATCCTTCCATTGGAGGCATTGACGCCTATGAATGAGTACAAGGCGGAGCAAATCCGCAACATTGTTCTGGTCGGTCACTCCAGTTCCGGCAAGACCTCGCTCGCCGAAGCGCTCCTCTTCAACACCGGCGCGGTCACCCGCCTCGGCAAGGTCGACGACAACACCAGCATTTCCGATTTCGACCCCGAAGAACAACGCCGCAAGATTTCGATCAACACCTCGCTCATCCCCTGCGAATGGAACGGTTACAAGATCAATGTGCTCGATACCCCCGGCTACGTCGACTTTGTCGGCGAGGTGAAGAGCGCGTTGCGCGTGGCGGACTGCGCGATCGTCGTGGTGGACGCGGTGAGCGGCGTCGAAGTCGGTACCGAGTTGGTGTGGCAGTACGCGGAAGAATTGAAACTGCCGCGCTTGATTCTGATCAACAAACTCGACCGCGAAAACGCGGACTATGATCGCGTTCTGGCGCAACTGCGCGAACGCTTCGGCAAGATGGTCGTCTCGCTCCAAATTCCGATTGGCAAGGAAACGAGTTTCAAAGGCGAAGTCAACGTCGTGAATCGCAAAGCGTTCCTGGGACACGAAGCCGGCGAATCGGCAGGGCCCGGCGATTTGACAGCGCGACTGGAAGAGGAACGCGGCAAGCTGATGGAAGTTGCCGCGGAGAGCGATGACAAGCTGATCGAAAAATTTCTTGGCGGCGAAGAGCTGACCGACGACGAGATGAGAGCTGGCTTGAAAGCGGGTTTGCGCGCCGGCACGCTCGCGCCGGTGCTGTGCGGCTCCGCGACGCAGAATGTCGGTATTCCGTACATCCTGAAATTCATCGCCGATTACGCGCCGTCGCCGGCGGAAGCGCCAGTCGCAACCGCGCAGAATCCCGCGACCAGACAGGAAGAGAAACTAGCAGTCAAGGAAGGCGGCAGTCTCGCCGCGTTCGTCTTCAAGACGATGGCAGACCCCTTCGTCGGCAAACTGACGTACTTTCGCGTGTATGCCGGCGCGCTGGAATCCGATTCGCGCGTCGTCAATTCGCGCGATGGACACGAGGAGCGCATCGGACAATTGTATGTAATGCGCGGCAAGGAACAACTGCCGATCAAAAAGCTCAGCGCGGGCGACATCGGCGCGGTGGCAAAACTGCAAGAGACGGCAACCGGCGACACGCTCTGCGACAAGGGTCATCCGCTGGTTCTGCCCAAAGTCGCCTATCCGAATCCGGTCTATTCCGTCGCGCTGATGCCCAAGACCAAAACCGACCTCGATAAGATGGGCGCGGCGTTGCAGCGCCTCGTCGAAGAAGACCCAACGCTGCGCGTCTATCGCGAGCATGACACGAACGAGACAATCATGTCCGGTATGGGCGAATCGCACGTTGATGTCGCGGTGCGCCGCTTGAAACAGAAATTCGGCGTCGAGCTTTTGACCGGCGTTCCCAAGCTGCCGTACAAAGAGACGATCACCAAAGTGACCCAGGTGCAAGGTCGTCACAAGAAGCAGACCGGCGGACGCGGTCAGTTCGGCGATACGTGGATTCGCTTCGAGCCGCTGCCGCGCGGCGCGGGCTTTGAATTCGCGGAAGAAGTCTTCGGCGGCGCGGTACCCCACTCGTTCATCCCAGCAGTTGAGAAGGGGATGCGTGAGATCATCACCAAAGGCGTGCTTGCCGGTTATCCAACCGTCGATTTCCGCGCGGTGCTGTACGATGGTTCGTACCACCCGGTCGATTCGTCCGAAATCGCGTTCAAGTTGGCGGCGCACAAGGCGTTCAAAGCCGGCATTCCCCAAGCCGGTCCCGTCTTGCTCGAACCGATCATGAACGTCACCGTCACCGTGCCCGATCAATTCATGGGCGATGTGCTCGGCGACTTGAATACCAAGCGCGCGCGTGTACAAGGGATGGACCAAAAGGGCGTGTGGAGTATCGTCACCGCGCAAGCGCCGCTCGCGGAGATGCAGCGCTACGCGACCGATCTCCGTTCGATGACGCAGGGGCGCGGCTATTTTACGATGGAGTTCAGCCACTACGATACGGTACCTAGCCATATCGCGACGCAAATCATCGAAAAAGCGCGCAAGGAACGCGCTGGCGAAGAAGCCGAGGAAGAGGAAGAGTAAATCCCTGTTCGTCTCATACAGAAACACAAGACCTCGGATACGTCCGAGGTCTTGTTTGTTGCACTGGATGTCATGACGCAATGGCTATTGACAGCGCGGCAACCTTCCGCTAGAATCGACGCCAGATCGACAGAGCGTCCATATCTTCCAAGGAGGTTATGATGATTCGACATTCTCCATCCGTACTTCGCAGATCGTTGCTCGCGTTCGGCTTCATCGCGCTCTTTGCGCCGCTTGCGCTCGCATGCGATGTATCAGCGGTCATCAATGCGGCGTTGGGTGGCACACCGACGGCAGCGCCGCTTCCAACTCAAGTGCCTATTGCCACCTTAGCGCCTCTGCCAACCAACGCGCCTCAACCGGCAAACGTCGTCACGAACGCCGTGATGGCGCAAGATGCCAGCGCTAACACCTTCGATCCGATCGGCATCACCAATTCATTTCCAGCCAATCAAAGCATCTTTCACGCGGTGGTGACGATTGCCAACGCGCCGGACAATACGTCGTTCAAGGTCGTATGGCGCGATTCTGCCAACAACCAGATGGCAAGTTATCAACTCAGTTCCAGCGGATCGCGCAACCTCGACTTTACCTTCAAGCCCAACGCCGGCACACTCCCCGCCGGTAATTACCAGGTCGAGTTGTACGTGAACGGCGCGCTGAATCAAACGCTCAAGTTCTCGGTTGCCAGCGCGGCGCAAGCACAACCAACAACACGCAGTCCTCAACCCTCCGGGGTCATCGCCAGCGTCACCATGGCTGAAGACGCAAAAGCCGATACCAAAGAGCCGATCAACCCAACCGTCGTCTTCAAACCGTCTTCGACCTTTCACGCCATCGTCGCCATCCAGAACGCGCCGGCAAACACCAAGTTCGGCGCGACGTGGTACACCGTCGATGTGGGCAGCGCCGCGCCGCCGAACAACAAGATTGATTCGACCGAACTGACCACCGACGGCTCCCGCAACATCGATTTCACGCTCCAGCCCAACACGACGTGGCCCGTCGGTACCTACCGCGTCGAGATCACAGTGAACGGTGTTCTGGACACGGTCAAGACGTTTAGCGTACAATAAAAAATGGGGGCAGGAATTTCGCCCTGCCCCCAACCGCGCTATCTCCGTAACCCCACCAACCGCAGCGGGATTTGCAGGAACAGTCGCAGCAATCTCGAGCCGCCTTTTGCCGCAAGGGCGCGGTCGTAGGCGCCCAGCGACTCGAGCCAGCGTCCGCGCTGCAATTGCATCTGGCTCAACGCGCGGTACGTATCTGACTCCATTCCGCGCTCGCCGGCTTGGTGAAACAACTCCGCCGCGCGAGCGTACTTTTTCTCCGCCTCGTCCTTATCGCCGGAGCGATTCAGCAACTGCGCGAGGTTGCCCGTCGCTTTTGCCTGCCCTTTCACGTCGCCCAATTTTTCAAACGCCGCAATCGACTCTTGCAAGACGTGAAGCGATTGCTTGGTGCGCCCAGCGCGATAATAGACCACGCCCAAGTCGTTGGCGACCGAAGCGGCTTGCGCCTCGTTTCCTTGCGCCGCGAATTCCGTGCGCGCCTGTTCAAACGCCGCTGCCGATTCATTCAACTGCCCGGCTTGATACAACTTCTCCGCTTCAGCATGGAGCGCGTCAGCGTCAGCGTCCACGTCCACCTCCTGAAATCAGCGAACGATCAGCAGAATCTCGCCCAACTCTTTCAGCCGATCCGTTGGCAGGTCGCCGAATTTCATCGCCATCCGCAGGTACGGCAAATTGTCCGGAGCAAGCACGAACGCGCGCACTTCCTTTGGCAGCCGCGCGAGCTTTTCCAAGTCCATCAAGCCGCTGGTCTCGCCGCCCGCCGCCTTGCCTTCGAGAAAATAAAATAGGTTGACCTGCAAAAACCGCGCCAGTTGATCCAGCTCGGTAATCGGAATATCGCTCATGCCGAGTTCGTACCGTCCGATAGTCCCGGCTTTGTGACCAATTGCTTGCGCGCACTCGTCTTTGGTCTTGCCAGCGGCGAGACGCGCCTGCTTCAGTTTTACGCCGAGCGCGGCGCGG
>DAIDTM010000248.1 GCA_027457205.1 Anaerolineae bacterium
ACACCGGCATCATACCGGAATCCGAACCGTGACGACGGTTCCCTCTCCCGGCGATCCGTGAATCACTACGTCTCCGTCGAAAACATGCGCGCGCTCGCGCATGCCCAGGAGTCCAAACCGGCCGACGTTATGGACTTGCTCTTCGGAAATCCCCTTGCCGTTGTCGCGCACTTGCAGGATCAGGTAACCATCTTCTTTACGCAGACTGGCGTCGACGCGGGTCGCTTGCGCGTGACGCGCCACGTTCGTCAGCACTTCCTGTAGGATGCGAAACACCGCCGTCGCACGCTGAGGGTCCAGTTCGAGTTCGTCCAAGTCGGAAGTGAACTGGCACTCGATTTTCGCGCGCTCCTGGAATTCCTGCATTTGCCATTCGAGCGCGGCGCGCAGTCCCAAGTGATCCAAAACGCCGGGACGCAACTCGCGCACAATCTCGTGTAATGCTTGAATCGCCTCATCCACGAGTTTCGTCGTGGCGCTGATTTGCTCGCGCAGTGCGTCGGGCGATTTCGCCGCGCCATTTCCGCCGATCTCGCGCCCCAGGAACGCCAAGTCCATTTTGATAGCGGTCATCAGCGTCCCGATCTCGTCGTGAATCTCGCGCGCGACGTTGATGCGCTCGTCCTCCCGCGCCGACTGGAGATGTCCGGCGAGAAGACGCAGTTGCTGGTTGGCTGTTTCAAGTTCGGCGGTGCGCTCGGCGACGCGTCGATCTAGCTCTTCGTTCAGCGATTGCGCCCGGTCGTACAGCCGCGCGTTGTCCACCGCCAACGCTGCGCGGTGCGCGAGGTCTTGCGCCAACGCCAGATCGGCTTGGTCATAGTACCGCCCCGATTCCGTCGAGACGAACGTGATCGCGCCGAAGGTTCGCCCGGGCGCAATCAGCGGCACGACCATCAAGGATTTCAAACCCAGGTTGATCAAAAGTCTCAATGCCGCCAGATCGTCCGTGGCGGCAACGCTTGGCTCAGCGGTGATGTGGGCAAAGAGTTCGGGTTTGCCGGTCTGAATCACGTTCGGCACGCCGAAGGGGGCGTTCGGGTCATCGAGGTAGCGCCGTTGCAGTTCCTGCGCGAGTTCTACTTTTGCCGGGTCTACGTGCGACAGCGCCAATTGTTGAATCGTCCCGTCCTCCGCCTTGACGTGAACCGCACACCAGTCCGCAATGTGCGGGACCGCGAGCCGCGCCACGCTGGCGAGCGTCGTCTTGTAATCGAGCGAAGAGGCAAGTACGTCACTCACCTCGGCGAGAAAGCGCGCGGCAGCTTCCGCTCGCTTGCGTTCGGTGATGTCGCGCACAACTTTGGATACACCGATCACTTTGCCCTGCGCGTCGCGCATAAGCATTTCGCTAACCGAAACGTCAATCCGCTTCCCGTTCTTGGCAACGCGGATCGTATCGAAATGGTCTGCGGATTCGCCGCGCTTCAATCGCGCGAGGGTATTCTCAAATTCATCTAGGCGATCCGGGGGATAGATGATCTGGATGGATTTGCCAATTGCCTCATCGGCGGAGTAACCGAAAAGCCGTACCGCGCCCGGATTCCAAGTCTGGATCGTGCCCTCCAGAGTCTTGAGGACGATCGCGTCTTCCGACGAACTGACGGCGGCTGCCAGCCGCAAAGCGTCTTCCTCCGCTTTTGTCCGCGCGGCGAGGTCGCGGGAAATCAGGACGATGACGAAGAGCGCGATCAGCATAAAGGGCGCCAGGCGCAGCGCGTCGTCCAGACTCGCGAGACCGAGCGCGCCGTTCGGTGGAATGGAAACGTAGATGCTCGCCGCCGTCGCAAACAGGGTCGCGAACACGCCGGGTCCCCAGCCGCCGAAGCGGGTGCTAATCATGACTGCGACGATGAAGAGCACAAACGGACTACCCGTCCGCAGCGGAGTAGTCAACGTCAGCACCAGCGCGAGGACACTCACGACGAGCGCGACGGCGAAATTCAAAAGTGGTGGACGTTTGGCGGGAATCACCTTGCCTCCTTTGCCAAAGGGAGAGAACTGTCGAATGTCGAATCAAGGTAATTATACTCCAAGCACGTATTCGTGCAAACCAGGTTGCCGCTCCGTGGCGCAAATACATCTTGTGCCCAACTCGGTCCAATGCGTTGTCATTAAAAACACGACAACACATTCGTGGCTTCTACGACAAGAACAAAGCAGTCCAAGTGATTCCTTTTTCAGCCAAGCGGCGGTATGATTAACGCTGAAAATATTTTGCCAAGAGGTGAAACATGAACTCCGATGAATCGAACGGTCACGGTTTAGATGAGAAGGGCGTTCGTAAAGTGAGCGTTATGCTCGTGGATGATGATCCGACCTTTTTGCGGATCGTAACAGCATCGTTACAGACCCATCACCCGGATCAACTCGATGTTGTCGGTACCGCAGGGAGCAGCGAAGAGTGCTTCATCAAAGCGCAAGTGCTTGCGCCGGGAGTCGTTTTGATGGACTTGAACATGCCAGGGCAGGGTGGGTTGTGGGCGATTCCTCTCTTGCGCATTCTGTTTCCTGAGACTCGCGTGATCGCTCTGACCCTCAACGATGGCGCGGATTCGCGGAGGGCTGTCCTTGCCGCCGGTGGAACCGATTTGGTTTCCAAGGCGGCTTGGCAGACTGATCTGGTCCCGGCGATCCAACGCGCTGTGAAAGCGAGCGACATGGATGAAGGCGGAGTCCGAGTATAGCCGAAGTCGAACCGCGCCGGAACTGATTTGCGATGAGCAGAGATGTGGAGATGCCGTGTCGATGAGAAGAGCGTGAATTGCACGGAGGGCAAAATGATCCAGAAACAGGTTGGAGTTGTGTAAACCGATGCGAAGGTTTCGAGCCGTCATGCTGAAAGAACGCTGATGCGGATGATTGGCGATACGTTGCGTGAACATGCCTGGGTTCCATCCCGCGACAATGCCCGCGCTCAAAACCAGAGCCATCTTGTAAAGATAATTGAGGCGACGCCAGATTTCGTGGTCACCATGGATGTGAAGGGTCACGTGCTCTATTGCAACCGCGCCGTGCGGCAAATGCTAGGAATGAGTGGGGATGAAGACATCGCCAGACTTCACATCACCGATATTTATTCCGCCCGTTCGTGCGCCACTGTTCTGGGAGAAGGCGTCTTTATCGCGATTCTGGATGGACAGTGGAGCGGCGAAGCCGCGCTGCTCACGCGTGCGGGGCGAGAGATACCGGTATCCCAAGTCATTATTGCGCCTTCAGAGGCGGACCGTCCGTGTGAATTCCTCGCGCTTATTGCCCGCGATGTTCAAGCCATGAAGCAAGCGGAAGAATCCCTGCAGGAACGTGAACAGTTCTATCGCCGCATCACTGAGGCGGCGCGCATTGGCATCTGGGTTATTGATACTGAAAACCAGACGAGTTTTGTCAATCCCCAAATGGCAAGCATGCTTGGCTACAGCGAAAATGAGATGCTTGGCATGCCCGCGGCAAGTTTTGTGCGATGCAATAGAATCGCTTTCTCACAGCTCGACCTTGACGATGCGCACGAGTTGCTGCTTCGCCGCAAAGACGGTGCGGAGTTGTGGGTTAGCCTTTCTCCGAGCGCGCTTTACAATGAGCAGGAACAATACGCGGGTACATTGGCTGTGGTTACAGAAATCACTGAATCGCGGCAACGAAGAGTTCAAGCGCAAGAATGGAGCGGACTGCGATGAAACGGAGATGAGTTGATCGAGTGAATGCTGCGGTCTTCCCAGAGGCGACGGGATGAACGCGTTGTCGTTAAATACGACAACGCGTTCGTTGCTTCTACGACAAAAACAAAACAGTCCAGGTGATTCTTTTTTCGGCTAAGCGGCTGTATGCTGTGTTCACATTCAAAACAGATCAGTGGGCAATCTATTGATCAACTCAGTTCGAAGGGTGAATCCATGAAAGGAGAACAACCCATGTTAGTAACCATTTTAGTCGTACTCCTGGTTCTAGTCCTTATCGGAGTACTGCACTAGCCGGTCAGCCGCCGC
>DAIDTM010000249.1 GCA_027457205.1 Anaerolineae bacterium
CTTCGGGATATTCGTGCATGTGCACCGGATACACCGTCCCTGCCGGGTCGGTCCACTCGGAAACGGTCAGCCCTTCACCCGTCAGCGCGCTCCGCAGCGACTCCAGAGACGGCGTTGTCTCTTTCATCCAACGGGTCAATCGCATAATAGCTACCTTCAATCCGGTTTCACTGACGCTGCTCAAGTGGGACGTACTTTTGATCCTTTGGACCTACGTAGATGGAATCCGGACGCATGATGCGGTTGTCCATCAATTGCTCCATCACGTGCGCCGTCCAACCCGCCACCCGGCTGATCGCAAAGATCGGCGTAAAGAGGTCGATCGGAATGCCGAGGGTGTAGTACACCGACGCCGAATAGAAATCGACATTCACGTAGATTTCCGGGCGTTCGCGCCGCATCACCTCGCGCATTTTTTCGGAAACCTCGACCCACTTGCGGTTGCCCGTATGGTCTGCCAGCATCAGTGCGATCCGGCGCAGCTGCTCCGCGCGAGGATCCGTGGTCTTGTAGATGCGATGACCAAAGCCCGGGATTTTGCGTTTGTTCGCGAGCGCGTCCTTGATGAACGGCTCGACCTTGGAAACATCGCCGAGCTGCAGCAGCATCTTCATCACGGCTTCGTTCGCGCCGCCGTGCAGCGGTCCCTTGAGCGCGCCGAGCGCGCCGCTGACCGCCGAGTACATATCGGATTCGGTCGACGCGATCGAGCGCGCGACAAAGGTCGACGCGTTGAGTCCGTGATCCATATGCAAGATCAAGGCGGTATCCAGAATATGCGCCTCTTCCGCGGTTGGCTCTTTACCATGCAGCATGTACAGAAAATTCGCCGCGTGCGAGAGATCGCTGCGCGGCAGAATCGGCTTGCGACCCTGGCTGATGTTGTACCACGCGGCAGTGATCGTCGCCATCTGCGCGGTCAAGCGAATCGATTTACGAACGTTCGCGGAAACGGAGTTCGACACGCCGTCGGGATCGTGCAAGCCCAGCATCGACACGACGGTACGCAAAACGTCCATGGTCGAGGCGTGCTTGGGGAACAATTCCATTCCACCCAGCACTTCGTTCGGCAATGGACGCGCGGCGACGAGTTTACGGGTTAATTTTTCAAGCAGGTCGTGCGAGGGAAGTGTGCCATACCAGAGGAGATCAACGGTCTCTTCGAACGTGGAGTGATCAGCGAGGTCATTGATATCGAAACCACGATAGGTTAACTTGCCAACCATCCCTTGAACATCACTGAGTTGAGTAGCGGCGGCAACGATGCCTTCCAATCCTTTGGCAACTTGGGGCGCCGCATTCGGTGCGGAACTCATTTCGACTCCTTTGCGGTCAGACTAAACGCAGCGTGATTATAGCCCGCTCGTTTCGATTTGTCAACGAACTATCACTCATTTAGATGCGCCAGCCCGGCTGAAGGTTACGCGCGAACGATTTCAGCCCTCACGCGATCCGCTGCCACTGCCCTGGCTCGCCCGCCATGCTCGTTCCAAAGAGCTGGTTCGGCGCAATCTGAGTGAATTGCACGATGACGAGGTAGGGCGCGGCTTGAAAGCCGTTCATCTGAGTGCCCTGAAGCGTCAATTGGTTCAGCGGCGATACTTGCCAGCGTCCTTCCACCATGGTCATTCCCATCGGGCCCAAGTTCTGGCCGCGGAACAGTCCATTCGGAAAGATTTGCAGATTCAACTGTCCGCCCACGCCCGGTACCGGCGAGCCATAGTTGACCTGCCACGTTCCCGGCAGAATCTGAATCAGGGAAAGAGTCGGCGGAGGTGCAGGAGGCGGCGGCTGATCCCACGTTTCGGCGCGCGGCGCTGTCTTTGGCGCGCCGCCAGCCAATTTCAACGCGCGGACAAGTTCATCCAATCCATTGGCGTAGGGCTTGGCGGCGAAATCGACCCACTGCAAATCCGCCAGCTGATATTCCATTTGCGCGGGAATCTCGCAAGCTTGATAGCGCAGTGGAATAATGCGCCGCTTGTGCTGATCGGCGAGCGACAACTCTTTGGTCACGTTGTCGGACGCGGCGGATTGCGGCGAGAGAACGAGGATGAACGCCTCACATTCACGCACGGCTTGCGCGATCGCCGCGCGCCACTTTTCGCCGCCCTCAATGCCGGTGCGGTCCATCCAGAGGTTCAAGCCGTCCGCGGCGAGATCGTGAATCAACCGATCCACGAAATCGCTGTCCCGCCGCGAATAGCTGATGAAGATTTGACCCATCTTTCCCTCCAGTCCAGGTTCTGGCGAGTCAAACGTTTTCGACTGATCGATGCGACTGGGTCAGACCTTACTGGCTTCTTCCGCCTTGACCTTTTGCAGCGCGGCGACCGCCACTTCGATCATCGCCGCGTCCGGCTCGCGCGTCGTCAGCGATTGCAGCGCGAGACTCGGCTTGACGACGAGCCAGTTCAGCAGCGGATTGCCTTGGTGCGCGGAACTGAACTTGATCAATTCGTAGCTCAACGCCGCGACCACCGGCACCAGCACGATGCGTGACAAGACGCGCCAGACGATGGGCGGACGACCCAGCAGCGCGAACACAAAAATCGATACGACGACGACGACGAGCAAAAAGCCGGTACCGCAGCGCGGGTGCTCTTTGCTAAACCGCTGGATCGATTCGGGCGTCAGCGGCGCGCCGGCTTCGTCCGCGGCAATCGTCTTGTGCTCCGCGCCGTGATACTGGAACACGCGCCGCACGTCCGGCATTTGACTGATCGCCCAGATGTACGCGAGGAAGATCACCAGCCGGATCGCGCCTTCGAGGATGTTGCTCGCCAGCGACGCGGCGTCCGCGTTGCCAATCCGGGCGGTGAGAAGGGGGTCCGCCAGACTGACCAGGAAAAGCGGCAGCACGAAGAAGAGCGCAACGCCAAACCCTAGCGAGACGGCAAGCGTTCCAAACGCGACGCCGGCGGGAATGGCGGCAGGCGCGGCGTGATCGCGCGTGTCCGCCGGCGCGGCAGACGTCGTGTCCTTTTTCGCTTCGTCCGCGACGGCAATGTTTGCCGAGTACATCAACATCTGGGTGCCCAGGACCAACGTGTCCCAAAGAATCGTCACCGCGCGCAGGAAAGGCACCTTCGCCCACTGGCTGCCGTAAATCGCCGGTGCGATCGGCTCGCTGGTGGAAATAATTCTTCCTTCGGGATCGCGGACGGCGGCGGCAACAAAACGGCGGCCCCGCATCATCACACCTTCGATGAGCGCTTGACCGCCGTACAGAATCTTGTCACTCAAGGGATGACCTCAGGTTGAGATGCCGCGATTGTACTCCAGAGGCGCGATACTGTCAATTTACTTTTGGGGCATCTGCTCAGCCCAAACTCCCACAGGTTGTCGTGATCGAACGATTTTTGCGTTTTGCGTCATCTCGATTACAATCAAGGCAACATGGACGCGAATAACTTGAGGTGACTATGACGTACCGCGACGCGCTCGACTATGTTTTTTCATTCACCAATTTTGAAGTGACGCCCGCCGGTGATTACTCCTCCAAAACGTTCGATCTGACGCGGATGGAGCGATTGCTCGGCGCGCTCGGCAACCCCCACCGGCAATTTCGGTCCGTCCATATCGCCGGGACCAAAGGCAAGGGCTCGACCGCGGCAATGATCGAAAGTGTTTTACGTGCGGCAAACCACCGCACCGCGCTCTACACCTCGCCGCACCTGCACACATTCCGCGAGCGCATCCGCGTCGACGGCGAAATGATCTCGCGTGACGACGTAGCCGCTGGCATCGTAAAACTCAAACCACTTGCCGCCGAAATTCCCGGTTTGACGACTTTTGAGATTATGACGGCGCTCGCGTTCGATTATTTTCGCGCGCGCGGCGTCGAGATCGCCGTGCTGGAAGTCGGACTCGGCGGGCGGCTCGACGCGACGAACGTCGTGACGCCGCTCGTCTCCGCGATCACGTCCATCTCGTTCGACCACACCGCGATTCTCGGCAACACGCTGGCGCAAATCGCGCGCGAGAAAGCCGGCATTATCAAACCAGACATTCCGGTCGTCGTCGCGCCGCAGCCAGACGAAGCGCTCCAGGTGATTGAAAAGATTGCGCGCGAAAAGAACGCGCCGCTGGTTGAAGTCGCGCCCGACCTCGCGTTCCAGATTTCGGATTCGGTCTTTCAGGTAACGCCGATCGAGCAAACGCTGGACGGGCAGAAATTCACGCTGACGCGCCAGACCGAAATCCTCGATATGTCGATTTTCACACTCGACCTGCAGATCAACCTGCTCGGCAAACATCAACTCGCCAACGCCGCCACCGCGCTCGCCGCGCTGATGCTCCTGCGCGAAAACGGCGTCGCGATCCCGGACGACGCGATCCGCGCCGGGCTGGCGCGTGTCGATTGGCGCGGGCGATTTGAAATTCTCGCGCGCGAACCGTTCCTCATCGTCGACGGCGCGCACAACGCGGATTCCGCGCGCCAACTCGTCGAAACCCTGCGCGAGACGTTTCCGCACACGCGGATACACTTTATCTTCGGCGCGTCCGGCGATAAGGACATCGCCGGCATGTTCGCGGAATTGCTGCCTGCTGCCGCATCGCTCATCCTCACGCGCTCGCGTAATCCGCGCGCGGCAGACCCGGCGCGCCTCGCCGACCTTGCCGCGAAATTCCAGGTAGAGACATCGAC
>DAIDTM010000250.1 GCA_027457205.1 Anaerolineae bacterium
CCGCGCCGAAGACGCCGGGGAATTATACCCTGCGCTGGGATTTGGTCGCCGAGGGCATCACGTGGTTTGCCGACGCGGGGGGTGCGCCGCTGAGCATTCCGTTGACCGTGACCACCGTGCCACTGGACGTGAGCGGCTGGCGCGCGGAGGCGAATGTCAATCCGATTCAGGTAGGGCGCGCGCTGGACGGAGATCCGAGAACTTTTTGGGACAGCACCGCGCCGCAATCGCCGGGGCAATGGTTTCGGCTCAACCTGGGCGCGCCGCGGATGATCGACGGCATCCAGTTCCTCAGCCCGGGTAAGGGCTTTCCCGCCGGTTATACGCTGCGCGTTTCCAGCGATGGCAAAACGTGGTTCGAAATCGCGCGGGTCTCCGCGAACAACGCGAATGACGTGATGGCGGTTTTCGCGCCGCAGCCGATCCAGTACTTGCAGCTCGATCTGCTCGCGTCGGTGCCGGCGAGCTGGATGATCTCCGAAATCCTCGTGCACGCCGCCGCCGCGTGGACGGCGCGCGCCAGTCACAACGCGTCCGCGGCAAGCCAAGCCATCGACTCGCGCACAGACACAGCATGGTCGAGCGGCGCGCCGCAGAAGATCGGCATGTGGTTTCAAATCGATCTGGGACGCGTCGAGACTGTCAGTGGTCTGATGCTGGATGCGCGAGCCGACGAAAGTCCGGTCCATTTCCGCATCACGACCTGGAACGCCGCGGCAAGTCGCTGGCAGATCGCGCATGAAGCGACGAACAACCATGCGCCGGTCAATGTGATTTTCGCGGCGACGCAGACGCAATTCATCAACATTCAACTGCTTGCCGCGAGCGAGCAGCCGTGGACGATTCAGCAAGCGCACGTGATTCGCGAGATGGAGACATGGCTGGGTCCTGAGTCGTAATATTCCCCGGGAAAACAAACAAAAAGCGCGCGGACGAATCGAACAACCCGATTCATCCGCGCGCTTTTTGATACGAGGTGCGATCAGTTCGAAATCGTGAGTTTGATTTCGCACGGGGTTCCGAAATTGCCGTCCTTCTGCACGACCACGAGGCGCACCCGGTAGACGCCGTTGGGCACGGTCTTGGTCGACCAGCGCGCCAGCACTCCGTCCGTGACAGCCGTATCGGAATGGTTCAACTCGGAATACGTGCTGCTGGAATCAGGACGATACTCGACTTTCCAATACTGCATGTTCGGATTTGCCGCGGTGCCGCGAATCTCGATGAGACCCGAAATGGTGCCGTTCATCGCCGGCGCAGTAATTGCCGCATTCGGGTTCGCGCAAACGGATGGCGGCGGTGCGGCAACCGGACTCGTCGGCGAAGCCGCGACTGCCGACGGCTGCGCGATGGTTGGAATCGCCGGCGCAATGGTCGGTGTAGCGACGGGCACGGCGGACGTGCTCTTGGTTACCGGCGGCTGAGTTGGCGCGGGCGTGGGTTTATCGGCAAGCAAATCGGCAGTTCGACAAGCCATTCCGATGATGAGGGCAAAAGCCGCAAGCAACGTGTACAAATCGGTCCGCTTCATTGCGTCCTCCTTCAAAGACGATAAGCAAGTGCTGCATTCTCGCGGATATTCTAACGTCAATCGTCGAGCAACGCAAGCCCTGAAACAGAAACGCTCCAATGCGCTTGACATCGGAGCGTTTCTGATTCGTGGAAGAATCCCGAACTTATTTGATCTCGACGGTTGCGCCGACTTCTTCCAACTTCTTCTTGGCGTCGGCGGCTTCTTCCTTGGTCGCGCCCTTTTTGATCGACGCGGGCGCGGACTCGACCAGGTCCTTCGCCTCTTTCAAGCCGAGCGTGCCGCCGGTCAATTCGCGCACCACCTTAATGACCGGAATCTTCTGCGAGCCGGCATCCTTCAAGACGATTTCGAACTCGGTCTTTTCTTCCGCCGGCGCGGCTGCGCCGCCCGCTGGCGCGCCGCCTGCCGCCGCGCCGGGCATCGCCGCCATCGCAACGGGCGCTGCCGCGCTCACGCCCAGTTTTTCTTCCAGCAGTTTGACCAGCTCGGAAGCTTCGACGAGCGTCAGCCCCTGAATATCTTCCGCAATCTTGGTCAGTTTTTCTGAAGCCATTTCCTATTTCTCCTTGTTTCAAATAGTTTGAGATTGTTTCAAGGTTGTTTCAAATGGGCCCTCTGTGAAACCATCTGAAACAATTTGGAGTTACGCCGCGCCTTGCTTTTCTAACTGTTCGGCACGCGCCTTGAGCAAATACAACACCTGGCGAATACCCGATGCGACCACGCCCGCCACCTGGGTGCCGGGCGCGTTGATCGTTCCGAGCAAGCGTCCGAACAACTGATCGCGCGTCGGCAGGGTAGCCAGCGCCGACGCTTCTGCGCCGCGCAGCACGCTGCCGCCCATAATCGCGCCCTTGACTTTGACTTCCTTGTCCCTCAAGAAATCATTGATTGCCTTCGCCGGACCGGCAATGTCGCCGTAGCAGAATGCTACCGCCGTAGGACCGACGAGCAAATCCTCCGGCACCGGCATTCCGGCGCGCTGGAGCGCGAGAATGAGAAGCGTGTTCTTGGTGATGTGCATTCCGCTTTTCATGCCACGCAATTGATTGCGCAGACCCGCCAACTCGGCGGTCGGCAAACCGCGATAGTCCGTGAGGATGACGGCTTGCGCTTTGCCCAGATCGTCCGCCAACGCGGCGATCAGGTCTTCTTTGCGTTCACGAGTAACAGGCACTTGATCTCCCCTCCTATAATAGAACGAGTCTTTGTATCAATGCCCTGCCGATACAAAGACTCGTGCCCATACGCGCGTTGGGTCGTGCTATCTTTGCCTCGGCAGGCGATTAAGCGCCAACGTACGTTGGCGCACCTGCGGTCATTGGCTTGCAGTAGTATATTCGATTTTTCGGTTTGTTGCAAATTTACGCAGCAGCCGTCCGAGTATTCACCACTTCATTGGCATCCAATTTGATGCTGGGTCCCATCGTGCTGGTCACGACAACTTTTTTGATGTACTGCCCTTTTGCCGCCGCGGGTTTCGCGCGCACAATCGCGTCGAGCATCGCGGTTAGGTTCTCCAGCAACTGCTCTTCGGTAAAGTTGGTTTTGCCGACAATGGTGTGGATGTTGCCGGTCTTGTCCGTGCGAAATTCGACGCGCCCGAGGCGCAGTTCTTTGATCAAACGCGGCAACTGCTCTGGCGGCACGATCGTTCCCGCCTTGGGGCTGGGCATCAAGCCGCGCGTGCCCAAAATCTTGCCAAGGCGTCCAACTTTCGCCATCATTTGCGGCACCGCTACGGCGACATCAAAATCGAGAAAGCCGCCTTCGATCTGCTTGATGAGATCGTCGCCGCCGGCGACATCCGCGCCCGCTTCCTTCGCGATGCGTTCCCCTTCGCCTTCCGCGAAAACTAGAATGCGGACCTGTTTGCCGGTGCCATGCGGCAGCAGCGTCACACCGCGCACCATCTGATCGGCTTGCTTCACATCGACGCCGAGTTTCAAATGCAATTCTACGGTCGAATTGAATTTGGTGTACACCGTTTTCTTGACCAGCTCGACTGCCTCTTTCGAGCCATAGAGCTTGTCGGCATCCACCAGTTTGACGGCTTGCTCGTACTTTTTCCCATGCTTTGCCATTCTATCTTCTCCTTGTGGTCTTCGCGCGTTGTCGCGCTCCCACGTATTCGGAAATTGGATACTGGAGGTTAGATGTTGAAAAAAGCATCCAACTTCCAATTTCGAACCTCTAATCCTTCACGTCAATTCCCATGCTGCGCGCGGTGCCTTCGATCATTTTCATCGCGCCTTCCACATTCACCGCGTTCAGGTCTTTCATTTTCATTTCCGCGATCTCGCGCACCTGCTTGCGCGTCACCGTGCCCACTTTATTGCGATTCGGTACGCCCGACGCTTTCTCGATGCCGGCGGCTTTCTTCAACAACACCGGCGCGGGCGGCGTCTTCAACACAAACGAGAACGAACGGTCCTGATAAATCGTGATCTCGCACGGAACGATCATCCCTGCCATACTCGCAGTCTTGGCATTGTACTCTTTGCAGAATTGCATGATGTTGATACCGTGCGGACCTAACGCCGTGCCGACCGGAGGCGCCGGGGTTGCCTTGCCGGCGGGAACTTGCAGCTTGACGATTGCTTTTGCCTTCTTACCCACAAATCCTCCAAACCTGCCAAACCTGCCGAACCTGCCAAATCTGCCAATGTGTTTGTTTGGCAGGTTTGGCACATTTGGTACGTTTGGCTATTTGTCTCAGACTTTTTCCACTTGCAACAAATCCAATTCCACCGGCGTCTCGCGGCCGAAGAACGAAACCATCACGCGCACCTTGCCCTTTTCCATATTCACTTCGTCCACCGTACCGCGGAAATCGGCAAAGGGTCCATCGATGATATGAACCACCTGACCGGGGCGATAGGTCACGCGCACCTTGGGCTGATCGGTCTCCATCCGCTTGAGAATCTTGGCGACCTCGTCCTCGCGCAACGGCGTCGGAATATCGCCTGAACTGACAAAGCCGGTGACGCCCGGCGTGTTGCGGACGACGTACCACGCTTCTTTCGATCGCGGATCGTCCGGGCTGTACGACACCATCTCGACCAAGATGTAGCCGGGAAAAACGCGGCGCTGCACCACTTTGCGCTGTCCTTCACGCAAATCGATTTCTTCTTCCGTTGGCACGACAGCGCGAAAAATCAATTCCTGCATGCCCGGAATCGTGAGCAGCCGCTGTTCCAAGCCCTTCTTCACCTTGTTCTCATAGCCCGAATAGCAATGAACAACGTACCACGCGCGCTTGGGTCCTTCGACTTTCGGAGCCGCCGCTTCGGTTGTCTCGCCTTCGGGCTTGGACTCTTCCGCCGATGGCGCGCTCAACTCCGCGCTCGCATCGGGCGCGGCGACCGACGTTGGCTGCTCTGGCGCGTTCTCCACCGGCGTTTCATCGGAAGGCAAAGTATTCTTTTCTTCAGCGCTCGAAACCTGGTCTATCATTTAGACAAAACCTAGAAACAATCAACGCGTTACGAATTTAGTGTCCCAATAGAAATGCAATCAATTGCGTCAGTCCATAATCGACCGCGCCGAAAAAAATGCTCATTACGACAATCGTCACGACGACGATGGCGGTGAGGTTGATCGCTTCCTCACGCGTGGGCCACACAACTTTGCGCAGTTCCGCGCGCGTCTCGCGAAAGTACTGCGCGATTCGATTTTCTTTCTGGACTTCTCTAACCACCGTCAACTCCTAACTCACGGCTGGATAACGACCAACCTCCCGCAGGTCTTGAGACCTGCGGGAGGAGCAGATCGCTACTTGGTCTCGCGATGCAGCGTATGCCGCCGATCGTGCGGACAATACTTTTTCAGCTCGATGCGCGCTGTGTCGTTCTTTTTGTTCTTCTCGCTCGTATAGTTCCGATGCTTGCACTCGGTGCACTCGAGCGTGACGACCAATCGATTCTCTTTCTTTGCCATTATCCCATCACCTTCGTAATCACACCCGATCCAACCGTATGCCCACCTTCTCGAATCGCAAACCGCGACCCCTGCTCCAACGCCACCGGCGTGATCAACTTCACCTTCATCGACACGCTGTCCCCAGGCATCACCATCTCCACCCCCTCCGGCAACTCCACATCCCCCGTCACATCCAGCGTCCGAATGTAGAACTGCGGCCGATACCCCTTGAAGAACGGCGTGTGCCGCCCACCTTCTTCCTTCTTCAACACATACACCTGTCCCTCAAATTGCGTCATCGGCTTGGCCGTCCCCGGCGCGGCTAACACTTGCCCCCGCTCCACGTCCTCCCGCTCAATCCCGCGCAACAAACATCCAATATTGTCGCCCGCTTGCCCGCTGTCCAGCAACTTGCGGAACATCTCCACACCCGTCACTACCGTCGACCGCGTCTCCCGCAGCCCCACGATCTCCACCGTGTCCCCTACCTTCACCAACCCGCGCTCCACGCGCCCTGTCACCACCGTCCCGCGCCCCTTGATCCCAAACACATCCTCGATCGGCATCAGAAACGGCTTGTCCACCGCACGCAGCGGCGTCGGCACATACTCGTCCACCACTCGCATCAACTCCAAGATCGGCGCATACTCCGGCGCCGTCACGTCCTTCGACGTGCTCGTCAACGCCTTCAGCGCACTCCCGCGCACGATCGGAATCTTGTCCCCAGGAAATTTATACGAGGTCAACAACTCCCGCAGCTCCAACTCCACCAAGTCCAACAGCTCGGGATCGTCCATCACGTCCACCTTGTTCAGGAAGACGACAATGGCGGGCACCTCCACCTGCCGCGCCAACAGAATGTGCTCGCGCGTCTGCGGCATCGGTCCGTCGGGCGCACTCACCACCAGAATCGCGCCGTCCATCTGCGCCGCCCCCGTGATCATGTTCTTGACATAGTCGGCGTGCCCAGGGCAATCGATGTGGGCATAGTGCCGCTTTTCGGTTTCGTATTCGACGTGCGAAATCGCAATCGTCAGAATCTTGGTGTCGTCGCGGCGTCCCTGTTTCTCGGAGGCTTTCGCCACGTCGTCATACGACACAAAGTTCGCCATGCCTTTGAGGGACAGCGTCTTGGTGATCGCGGCGGTCAGGGTCGTCTTGCCGTGATCGACGTGTCCAATCGTCCCCACATTGACATGCGGTTTCGTACGCTCAAATTTTTGCTTCGCCATGCTGCATCCTCCTGAAAGTGGAGCCTTCGCTGGGACTTGAACCCAGGACCCCGTTCTTACCAAGAACGTGCTCTACCAACTGAGCTACGAAGGCGGATACAATTGTCAATTGACAATTATTGATTGGTAATTGCGTGTGGGGAGGGAGAGATTAGGACTCTCATAGCCGTACGGCATCGATTTTACAGACCGACGCGACTCACCGCCTTCGCCGCCTCCCCAGGTCAATTGCAGATTTTCGATTTGGCATACCGACAGAGCCGGCGCTCGGACTTGGACCGAGAACCGACGGTTTACAAAACCGTTGCTCTGCCAATTGAGCTACGCCGGCACCAAAGCGAAGCGCATTATATATGCCTTTGAAAGAATTGTCAAAACGATTGGCGTCCCGGCATCATTTGCCGTCGTCCAGCGCCTGACCGCACGCGTCGCGATAGCCGCACGCGCGGCATCGTCCCGGTTCGGCGTGACTGCGCGCGACGTAGCGCGCCGTTGCGTCGCGCCGGATCGCGTCTATCAAATCGACAAGCTGGGCGCGCACCGCTTCGGTAAAATCGATCTGGAAGACGGCGTCGCGGTACTTGAGCAATCCGTACGGCGGCGCGCGGCGTCCTTGCCCTAGCGTCTCTTCGATCAGCAGACCGTACGCCGCTAATTGCATCACGTCCGATTCGCGCGGCGCGGATGCAATCCGATTCGGCTTGACCTCGACGGGAATGACCGATCCGCCGTCTTCGACAATATAGTCCGGCTTGCCGGACAGCGCATACCGCCGCGAGAACAACGGTCGCTCGACCTTTTTCCACGCGCCGGTATCGGCGTAGATGATCCGCGCGCTCGCCGGCAAGCCTGTGCGCGCGCGTTGCGCGCGGGCAAGCGCAAATAGGATCAAGGCGGAAACGAGCGCGAGCAGAAAGAGAGCGGCAAGTAAACTTACCATCGCAGGTTTCAGCGCACGGAAAATACCGCGGTGTATGCAAGCGCCGCCGCAAGAAAAAATGCGATTGCCAATAGCGCGACTGCCGCGCGTCGCAGTAAATCGGCGCGCTGAACCGCGCGACCGTGCGCGGCGTGCCGCGCGATGCCAGCGTGCATCTGTTCGAGGTTGGTGGACGCGATGCCTTTCACGCGATCGAGCCACCACGCGCGGCGGCAGAAAACGTACTCGCCAATTTCGCTGGCGCGGAGGATGCGCGGCGATGGGTCAGCCACATTTATCCCTTGAACTTGTCCTCAAACTCATGCAGCGTCTTTTCCAGTTTCTCCTGCCGCGCTGCAACCGTCAAATCGCCGCGCGTGCGCTCCAGAACGCCACGCACCATATCGGTCGTGCGGCGCAAGCCGCCGGTCAACGCATCGGGAAAATCCATCGTCACGAGTAGCGAGTAAATATCTTCCATTGCCGCCAGCACGGTCTCGCAGCGCTCGCTGGTACCATGGCGTACAATGTCGAGCGCGTAGCGGCGCAGTTCGCCTGCCGCTTCGCCCAAGCCATTGAGGTATGCCGCATAGTCTACACCGAGCGCGTCCGGGTCGGGAATCTTGCCGAAGGCATCCGTGATGAGCGCGTGGACGATGTGCGCCTCCGCCATTTCCTTCAGCGCGTCCTGCACATAGCCGGTAAAATAGAGGTCGGGATACGCCGCCACGCTGCCTTTCATCTGCGCGGCGATTTCGCGCGTCCGCGCCAACAGCTGCGCCGCCTCGGCGTACTCGCCGCGATGCGTCGCGCGGATGGACAGCGCACAGTGGCGGATGAGTTCGCGCGACGCGGCGAGGGCGGCGTCGCGCGCGGCGTTCTTCGCTTCAAAATTCTTTCGCACCTTGTCGGCGATGAGATCAAGTTCTTGCACGGATGCCTCCGGGGAAAAGGGTTCAGTAACAGAGCAATTGAATTTATGAACTGGATACTGACAACCGCATACTAATGTATTATCGCGCGTGTGTCAAAAGCAGAACCGATTTTGATTCTGCGATGCAGTGTGCTATACTCGCCAAGAATTCAATCCAATCAGGTGTTACCGATGCCCAAGCACAGTCGATTGATCTTGCTCTCCGTCATCGCCGGCATCACGCTGGCGTTTACCGCGTGCGCTGCGCCGGAAACTGCGCTACCGCCAACTCTGACGCGCACGCCGCGACGCAGCGCGACCCCCAAATCCTCGCCGATAGCAAGCCCGAGCGCCGCCGTCACGCCCGTTTCCACGACGACGGTTGCCGCGGCAAGTTCGGCGACGCCAGCGCCCAGCGACACGCCGACGCTGGTGCCTACGCCGTCCGTCACGCCAACGCTGCTGGGCGACTGCGCGGAAATTTGGCAACCCGGCTATTACGTGATGACGAATGATTTCAAAACCAAGCCCGATCGATTCAACTGCATGATCGTCCAGAGCAGCGATGTGGTAATCAACTGCGACAATCACAGCATCGCCGGACTGAACTATGGCGGCTATGCGTTCTTGATTCGCCAATACAACTTTCCGCTGCTGCAGACGCCCAACAACGTCGAGATCAGAAATTGCAAAGCGTTCAACGGACGCACCGGCGTGTTCGCTGAAGCCGGCACGAACCTGTACATCCACGACAATGACTTTTCCAACAACTACGACGATACGGACAAGCGCCGCTTCGGTATTTTCCTGGGGCTGACCGAAGGCGGCGGCATCCGACTCAACAACGTGCAGGGCGCACGCATCGAGCATAACACGACGAACAACGAGGCAATCGGAATTGACGTTCGCAACAGTGATTCGATCATCATTCACAACAACACGGCGACAAACGATTCGGCGTGGGGCATCAATCTGCTGAACACACAGCACAGCGAAGTTTCCGGCAACACGCTGCGCGACAATGTGCGGTACTGCACTTGGGGCAACGGCACCGTCGGTCCCGGCTGCGACGCCGGCGCGGTGATGCTTCAGGACGGCGCAAGCCATAACGCCGTCAAGGACAATACCATCACCGGACAGAACGCGAACGGCGTATTCATCAAGGCGCACGGCGTGCGCTGCGGCGACGACAACCTGATCGAAAACAACACCATCGTCAACGCGATGTACAACGCGGTCGAATTCTCATTCTGCGCCGGCAACCAAGTCATCGGCAATCAGATCAGCGGCTCGTACGACGCGGTCTGGTTTGGCTTTTCCGTGAACTCGCAAGTGCGCAACAATGTCATCTCCAATATGCGGAATCACGGCATCAGCTCCTTGAACAGCCGCGGCAGCATCATCACCGGCAACCAGATCACCAACGCGCGCGATGGCATTTTGCTCTCGTGGAGCACCTACGACCCGCAGCAACTGTATTTCCTCACCCCATCGCCGGACAATTACGCGTCGCGCGACAATACCGTCTCCGATAACATCCTGCGGGACAATTTCGTCGCCGGCATCCACCTCTTGGATTCGATTCAGAATCAGGTGACGAACAATACCTTCGCCGGCAATGGTAAAAACGTCTGGATTGAAGGCAAAAGCGACGGTGACGTGGTCGCTCAATCGCCGTAGGGCGCAGACGCCGTTTGGGCGGGACACTCCAGCCAGCAGCTTCCCCAATTCGCGGATTTTGGTCGTCAAAAGGTCTTTTCTTTACTCCGATTTTGTGATATAATCCTTGTGTAACCGATGATGGCATCCAGCCAAGGAGAATCCTCAATGAAGACAACCAATCGACTGACCGCCAAACGCGCCCTCGTCATCTTGACCGTCCTAACCGTCGTGATGGTACTGACCACTCTCATTCCACCCATCATACACGCCGCGCCATCATCGCAAAGCGGAGCGATTGTTTACTACGTCCGCTACGGCGATACGCTCTTTTCGATCTCACGTCGATTTGGGACCACCGTGCCAGCGATCATGGCGGCGAATGGACTCACTAGCTACTACGTTTACGCCGGACAACGACTCACCATCCCGGTCGGCTATCCTTCCTATGGGTTTCAGTCGCCGTATTCGATCTACGCGCCGCAGCCCTTGCCAACCCAGTCGCTGATTCCCAATCCAACGTTCGGCTGCACCTACACCGTTCAAACCCGGGACACGGTGTTTTCGATTTCGTACCGCTACCAGGTCACCATCCCCAGTTTGATGCAAGCGAACAACCTCTACAGCCCGTACATCTTTGTGGGCGAGCAACTGAGCGTTCCCTGTCTGACGCCGACGCCTGCCGCATTTCCTATGTACACCGTGCAATCCGGCGATGACTTGTTCCGCATCGCGATCCAATACAACACGTCGATCTATGCAATCGCGCTGGTGAACGGTCTTCCCAATCCCGACTTGGTTTTCGCCGGTCAAAACTTGGTGGTGCCGTACCCCGGTTCCTACGTCTGGCCCACGGGCATCCCAACACTCGCACCAACGAGCACGCCCGCGCCAACTACCACCGGAACACCGGCGACCGCCACACCCACCATCACGACAACGCCAACCGCGCCGCCGAACACCGGCGTCGTGATTATGCAGAATATCGCATTCGTACCTCCCATCGTCACGATCCAGCATGGTCAAACAGTGCTGTGGCGCAACGCCGATAGCGTGAATCACGCCATTGTGAGCGGGACGCCGGGAGCGCCTGACGGGAAATTCCAGTCCGGTACACTTGCGCCGGGACAGTCGTACCAATTCACGTTCACGCAGGCAGGCACCTACCCGTACTTCGACGCGGTTTACGGTGTATCGATGACCGGTCAAGTAATCGTACAATAAATCAAGGCACAGAAAAGCGCGCCGGTAAATCTGGCGCGCTTTTTTATTTTTCCCCACAGATGTGATATAATGACTCTAGTCGATTCGCGCGCGGCGACGAGCGACGCGAGACCAGGCACTCGCCGCGCGCGTTTGCGTTTAATCAACCCAGCAACGAAGGAGGAAAATGCAATGGCGCATTCGATCAACCCCCAATCTGAATCAACCGATTTAGGGAGATTGGGGGTCAATCGCGTCGCCGTGATTGGCTCTGGCACAATGGGCGACGCGCTCGCGGCGCACTTTGCGAACGCGGGCATCTCGGTCTATCTACTCGATATTGCCCCGAACAAGCTGACCCTCGACGAAGAAAAGAAAAAACTCACGCTCGATCACCCGGCGGTACGCAACCGCATCGTCAACGCGGGAATGGACGCGATTAAGAAATCCAAGCCCGCCGCGCTCTTCACTCCGCAAACCATCGACCGCATCACACCCGGCAACCTGGAAGATAATTTCGACTGGGTGCACGAGGCGGACTGGATTCTCGAAGCGATTGTTGAAAACCTCGAAATCAAACGCCAGTTGATGGCGCGCATCGACGCGGCGCGCAAACCGGACAGCATCGTCACGACGAACACCTCCGGCATTCCGATCCACGAGATCGCGGCAAACTGCTCCGACTCGTTCAAGGCGCATTTCCTCGGCACCCACTTTTTCAATCCCCCGCGCTATCTCAAACTGCTCGAAGTGATCCCTTCGCCGCAGACTTCGCTTGACGTGCTCCAGTTCGTCATGCGTTTCGGCGAAACCGTCTTGGGCAAAGGCGTCGTCGTCTGCAAAGACCGTCCGAACTTTATCGCGAATCGCCTCGGCACGTACGCCGGCATCCTAGGCATGCGCTACGCGTTCGAGCACGGTTACTCCGTCAACGAAGTGGACGATATGACCGGTCCCGTGATCGGACATCCCAAGACCGCGTCGTTCCGCTTGCTCGATCTCGTCGGCGTCGACATTATGTTTCACGTCGCCGAGAACCTGTACCAAGCGGTGCCGGAAGACGAAGCGCGCGCCGATTTGCAAGCGCCGGCGTTTCTGCGCGAGATGATCCAGCGCGGCTGGCTCGGCAACAAGAGCGGTCAGGGATTCTATAAACAGGTCAAGACGGCGAAGGGGCGCGAGTTTCACGTCCTCGATCTCAACACGCTGGAGTACAAGCCGGCGGAGAAAAAATCATACGACTCGCTCGCGAATTCCGAAATGTACGAAGACCTGGGCGAGCGGCTGCGCTTTTTGATGACGCAGGACGACCGCGCCGCAAAATTCATTTGGGACACGACCGCCAAGACGCTGGCGTACGCGTCGAACCGCGTGCCCGAAATCGCGGATGACATCGTTTCGGTGGATAATGCGATGAAGTGGGGCTTTGCCAACGAAGTCGGTCCGTTTGAAATGTGGGATTTGCTCGGCGTCGCGGATACGGCGGCGCGAATGGAACAAGAAGGCATCCGGGTCGCGCCGTGGGTTCACGAAATGCTCAAGACCGGGCATTCCAGCTTTTACAAGGACGGCAAGTACTACGACCTTGGAGCCAAAGACTACCAGCCGCTGCCGAAAAGCCCGAACATCATCCTGCTGCGCGATCAAACGATCATCAAG
>DAIDTM010000251.1 GCA_027457205.1 Anaerolineae bacterium
CATCTCGCGGTTCAGACCGCTCGGCGGCGGTGGTAGTCCCTGCCGCGCCCGGCGGCGGCGCGGGAGCAATGCCGAATCCTCTACGCAGCAACTCGCTGAACGCCGCGTCATACGACTTGGTAAAGTCGATGAAAAGCCGCGAGCGCAGAAATACCGGCATCTCATTCTGGCAATCATCGATCACCACCGAAATGATGCGCGGACGACCGTTGCGCCCCGGTTCGTTGCTGAGCGCAACCGCCGCGTCGATCTCCTCGTTGCACCAGCGCGACGCCAGCGAGGCGTGCGAAAGAATGGGCAGGTAGACATCGCATTCCTCCAAACCGTGGCTGATTCGATCCGTAAAATTATCGCCGGGATTGACGGACGCTACGTCGAAAAAACCGTCCAATCCGTTCGCGCGCAGGTCGTTTGCCATTCGCTGCGCAAAATCCACATTCTTGAAGGAATGGGTGATAAAGAATTTTGGTTTGCGCTCAGCCATGTTGCACCTCACGCAAGGAGAATCGTCCAAATTATACCGTAGAATGACGTTGAAATCAACGGCACATTTCTGTACAAAACAAAACGGGCTTGAATCCCAAGCCCGTTTCAATTTAGCCATCCGACGATGCCTACTGCCCGGTCAGCGCCTGCACATTCGCGATTTGCTGCTTGACTTCGGGCGGCACGTCGGCGTCCGCGTAGAACCGATTGATCTTGGCGGTCAGTTCTGCCTGCTGCAACCAATTGTTGAAAGCGGCTGTCTGGAGCTGCTGCAAGGCGGATGAATCGAGTGGACGATTCGGTTCGCGCCCGAGCACCTGGATGATGTGGACGCCAAACGTCGACGTGACCGGCTGGCTGATCTGACCCACCGCCAGCGAGAACGCCGCGTCCTCAAACTCCTTGACCATCACGCCGCGCGGGAACCAACCCAGATCGCCGCCCTTGTCCTTCGTCGCGGTATCGATCGAATATTTTTGCGCCAACGTCGCAAAGTCTTGCCCCTGCTTCAGCATATTTTCGATGGGCAATGTCTCCGTGTACGTGTTGACAAGGATGTGGCGCGCGTGCACCTGCTCCGCCGTCGTTGGCACTTGCGCGGCGATGGCTTGCTGTAACTTTTGGCGAAGCAAGAGCGCCTCGATGAGCTTGCGGAAATCCGTCTCGTTGATGTGCTGCGCGCTCAACGAAGCAAGAAAATTCTTCTCTGCAGCTTGGAATCCCTGGTATGTCATCGGTGTCACGGTCGGCGCAGGCGTATAGGTGGGACCTTGGGTCGGTGTCACCGTCGGCGTGGTCGGCGTGATCGTGCCGGTCGGCGTGGGCGAAGGCGGAGTGGTGGGCGTCACGGTCGGCGTCAGCGTCGGCGTGCCGGTCTCGGGCGCCGTAGGCGATGGACCGGCGGTCGGTGTCAACGTCGGACGCGCGTAGCCAAACTGGCGCTCGATCTCTTGATCGATTTCGTCCGGCGTCACGGTAATGCCGCGCTTGGCGGCTTCTTGCCGAATCAATTCGTCATCGATCATGTTGCTCAATTCGCTTTGCGGCAGCCCGATAAATTGAGTGACCAGCTGACTCAGTTGCTGTTGAAAATAATTTTTCAAGAACGCTGAACTGGGATCGCTGCCGGTCTGGTTCAAATTCTGTTCCAGACTATTGACTTGGCTGGTGAGCGACGCCGCTTGATAGCGGAGGTCGGTCTGATAGGCGCCGACGGTAATCGGCACGCCGTTCACCGTGGCGATCGGATTGTTGAGCTTGCCGATATTCTCTTGATAGTAGCCCACGCCCAAGATCAACAAGACCACTACGGCGATGCCGCCGAGAATGAGATACAAGACTCGCTCTTGACGTGCCTCGCGCACGCGGCGCACCTGCTGCTTGCGAGTTTCCTGAGGCGTTCGATTTCCTTGCTTTGGCATTCATTTCCTCAATCGCGTGTCGCACACGACAAGACTGCGGACGTCCCGCGACACGCGACACTTGTCTATTCGCCGCGCGTCGATTCGGTGCTGAACGGCAGCAACGCGACGTGGCGCGCGCGCTTGATCGCCAGAGCCAGACGGCGCTGGTGCTTGGCGCAGGTGCCGATTTTGCGGCGCGCCTTGATCTTGCCTTTATCGGTCAAAAAGCGGCGGAGTTGGTCCGCGCTCTTGTAATCGATGTATTTCACCTTTTGCGCGCAGAACGGGCAGACCTTGGGTGGACGCGGTCCGCCAAAGCGACCGCGGCGTTGTCCGTTGCGTTCCGGTCGTTCCGTGCGCGGTCCGCGCGCGCCTTCCGAGGGCGCAGGGCGCGCCGCCGGCGCGGCAGGTGTCGTTGGATTCTTTGTCTCTTCCATTTGATCAGTGCTCCTGATGCGATTCGGTTGATGGATCGCTGGACGCAAGTTCGCCCGGCAACTCGTCTGCCGGCGCGCCTCGCTTGTCCAGTATAATCACTTCGTTTGCGACGATCTCGGTGCGATAGTGCTTTTGCCCGTCCTCGGATTCCCAACTGCGCGTCTCGAGGCGTCCCTCCACGTAGACCGGCGCGTTCTTGCCGAGATACTGGCTGCAAATTTCGGCGAGACGCTCCCAGGCGACGACGTTGAACCACTCGGTCTTTTCTGCGCGTTCGCCTTCCGGCTTGACCCAGGAACGCGTGACGGCGACCGGAAACGCTGTGACCGGCTTGCCATTCGGCGTGTACCGCATCTCCGGGTCGCGTCCGAGGTATCCGATGATCTGTACCTTGTTTAACCCTCTCATCTGATTCTCTCCCAACCACCGCGTTCCGCGCAACGCGCGGCATCGTCGGTGACTTTGGGTTGAACGAACGCGGGGCGGTCTACGCAGTCTCGACGCGGACGACGAGAAAGCGCAGAATCTCTTCGGTCAATTGGAGCGAGCGTTCCAGATCTCGGACGGCGGTGGGGGGCAAGTTGAACTGGAGAACGGAGTAAAAGCCCTCAGTGAATTTCAAGATCGGATACGCCAGGCGGCGTTTGCCCAAATCGTCGCGACGGGTCATTTCGCCGCCGCCAGCGGCGATAAACTTTTCGACCTTCTCGTTCACTGTGGCGAGGGATTGCTCGTCCACGGTCGGACGGACGACGTACATCAATTCGTACGACAACGGTGACTCCTTTCCACGGGTTTGCTCCGCGACGCGCGCGGAACAGAAAGGTGGGTTATTTGATTTACAGAACGGTTGGGATTATAGCATCGAATATTCAATCTGGCAAATTGAAACAAAGCCCTTGTCGGCAGCGCTTTCGTATGATATAATTGCGACAGTTCAATCGCAAATCGAGGAGGAGTTATGGCGGCAACGGTGAACAGCAAGGAATACAAACACGTCGACCTCGTCGAGGTGTCGGGGCGGATCGATTCCGGCACCGCGCCTCTGCTGGAGCAGGCGCTCAAGAAGATCACCAAGGACGGACGTTATCGCATCGTGGTCGATCTGTCCGAGACCGAGTTTATGAGCAGCGCGGGCTTGCGCGCGTTGATTGCCACGCTGAAAGAAGTACGCCGATTCAATCGGGGTGATTTGCGCATCGCCGGCATGCCGCCAAAAATCGCCAAGGCATTTGAACTGGCGGGCTTTTTGGAATTATTCAAAGTGTTCGATAATACCGTGGACGCGGTCGGCAGTTTCTAGCGCCGGCTCGCTCATGGTGGAATCGCCCGGTCGCGCGTGGACCGCGGCGATTTTTTATCTGCGTCACCGACGGTGAAACCGCCGCTCGCTCCGGTCCAGCCGGATTTCGACATCCGCGCCCAGTGTGTTCTGAATCAGACTGAGGTACACTTCGTCCATCATCTCCTGCCGCAGCCGCACCTCGCGGTCGACGCTGTAGAGCAGCGCGTTGTACACCTCTAGCCCGCCGTAATCCGCGGCGAGGAGGTCAAGGATCGGCGCGATGCGTTCCATATCGCTTGGCTGATCGAGCAGGGTTTCTGCGCCCGACTCAATGTCGCCGATGGTCTCGCTTCGTCCAATACAATTTGCCGGCACGTCGACGCGCAACGCATCGTCGAAATCCGTCAGCCGGACAAAGAAGGAGACAATCGCCGGCGCATTTCTGACTTTTTCGAGCAAGACGGCCTCGCTTCCTTTGGTGAACGACCGCTGACCCAGCAGTACCGGCGTCGAGAAACCGGCGACGCGCCCAGTCCAGCGATAGATGACTTCGCTATCAGAAATCTCTTGGGGTATTTCTTCGTTTTGCACTTGCCGCTTTCTAAACGCGTCTTTCCACCAAACCTTGGAGTGAGTTGCCTCACGGCTCGTCTTGGCAATCGAAACCAGCCACAAGCTCCGTTCCGCGCAAGATCGGAAAAGATGCAGGTAGGATTTGAGGATTTGGTCGACAATTTCGTTCAACAATTCCTTGGCGTAGGTCTCGGCTTCTGTATCGCTGATGTCGTGCTTGATTGGATAGAGTTGCGGGAGCTGACCGTACAATGCGCCGTCGAGAAACAATACGCTATCCGGCGCCATCGCGCCAACTTGCTCTTTCGCCAACTTGGCTTCCAATCGGTGCATCATCAACTCGGCGAAACGGTCGACGAATGGCGTTGGAGTCGCGCCCGGCAGGATTCGCACATCGACATCGGTCTCTTCTTGACGTTCGCCGGCGCGCTCGCCAATGATCAGCGCCTGCGCGACGAAGAGATACGCGCCATTCGCCAGATGCCGCACCGCGCGCGAGCCGTCTACTGCAAACGCCGGACGGCGATCGACCGTGGCGGAGCGCGGCAGCGTGTGCCAATGCGTTTTCACCAAGCGCGCCAAGGATTCCTCGCTTGCGCTCGCGTCTTGCCGCAGCGTTTTCTTCAAATCGTCTTTCTTTTGCGCCACCTGTTCACTCAAGCGGTCTATGAAATTTGCCATCGTTGCTCCTTTGGAACATCTGTACCAATTATACTCCAACTTGTGCTGGACGCAATTCCCCTCGCATCTCCTAATCTCTTTTTCATTCGGGCTTAATCCAAACAGGTGATAATCTATTTGTCATTTGTCATTTGTCATTTGTCATTTTCAATTGCTAAAGGAGGTTCCAATGAGTTCACGTGGTGCAATACTTCTCGCGATCGGCATGCTCGTTCTGGGCTTGCTGCTCGGCGCGTTTACCGGCGGTGTGGCTGGCTTTTTCATCGGACAGGGTTCGCGGCTGGCATTCAGCCGAAATGTCACGCCCATCCAGCCAGGTCAAGTCGCGCCATACCA
>DAIDTM010000252.1 GCA_027457205.1 Anaerolineae bacterium
CCAATCGCCAGCCAAAGGAACGCGCGCGCGCCCACACCCAGCGTGAGCGTACGCCCGATGAAATCGAAGGGCGCGCTGGACGCCGACGCGAGGATCACGCTGAGCAGCACGCCGCCGGCAAGCGACGCCACGAAAACCAAGCGGGGCCACCGGCGCAGGAGACGGATCGCCAAACCGGTGAGGAGCGAGGCAACGGCAAGCAGCGCGACGCTCATCGAGAGACGACCTCGGTCACGGCGCTTCTCCGCGTCGGCGCATAGGACCGGTTTCTTCCTGCGTCACCGTGGCAAGGTTGGAGATGACGACCGCCAGCAAGAGATCGGAGATGTTGAGTAGTCCTTAGAGAAAGAGACTGCCCTCGACTGCCGATTCGAGGATGCAAAATCCGCTGCTGAACAACAGAATGCCCAGACCCAAGCGCAGCACATCGCGCGATACGGTGGCGACCAGGATACCCATAGCAATCAGCCACAAGCCGCTGAAAAGCACATACGCCGACAGCCCCAGGAACGTCATCGACGACGCGATGCCGACGATGCCGACCGCGACGAACGCAATCGCAAAAACGCGGAATGGAAATCCGACGACGAACACTTCGGGGCGATACAGTCGTTCGATGGAATCGAGAGGCGGCTCACCGTCCAGTTGAATCAGCGCGGCGCGGCGTTGCTCGGTCAGCCGGCGCAGAGTGACGTAGAGAATCGTTGTCGCGAGCGCGCCAGAAAAAGCGCGCAGGATCGCCGGCGAGGGCTGGAGGATTTGGGAGAGCAACAGCGCGGTCAGCACATACTGCGCGGTCAGCGCGTAGAGCGCCAATCGCCAATCGGGGTTTAGCACAATGAGAGACGCCGTAAAGACCAACCCCAGGAGAATGTCCAGCTCGGAAAGAAAACTGAGATCAGACAGAAGAGGCACGGAGCTATTCTAGCAGAGAGGAAAGAAAAAGGCAAACCAAGTCATCTAGCGATCACCTGTACCATAATTTCACCGCAGAGTAACTACTCAGCTCAACCTCCCGCAGGTTATTCGTAAGCACGGTTGCTTTCTTGATGGATCGGACAACCTGCCGGTTACAGTCATCACCCGACTCAACCTGCGGGAGGCTGAGCAGTTACACCGTAAAGGCGCTGAGGTCGCAGAGAGAAAAGAATAAGAAAACTCTGCGTCTTTGCGGTGAATTTTGGGCAACCAGCAAAAGTCATGCCGCCCAGTGCGAGTCAGGAAAGGAATTGTCATGCTGGGCGCAGTTCGCGTAGATGACACGCTGTCATTACGTCCGGCGATAGGCGCGCAGCACCTCCGCGACGCTCCACGCCTGCGCGATGCAACCGACCGGACGGTACGGCGACTCGGCTTCAAAGATCTCGGCAATCGTGCCGATGCCGCTTTCCGCCGAGTGCGCGCTGAACGCATCGAGCCGCGCGCGCGCCGCGGCGCGGTCGCCGTACACTTTCAGGTGCGCGTCGACGTACGCGCCGATGAGCCATGCCCAGACGATGCCTTGATGGTACGCGCCATCGCGCTCGCGCTGATCGCCGCGGTAGAGCGCGCGATAGTTGGGATCGTGCGGCGAGAGCGTCCGCAAACCGAATGGCGTCAGGAGACTCTGCGTCACCACATCCACCACCGATTTTGCGCGCATCGGCGAAAGCAAATCGTCGGCGAGCGTGACGGCGAACAACTGATTCGGTCGCAACGACGCATCGTTGCCGCTCGCGCAATCGACAACATCGTACAGATAGCCGCCCTCGGCGTACCAAAACCGTTCAAACGAGGCGCGGACGCGCGCGGCAAGATCGGCATAGACTTTGGACGATTGACCAAGCCGCGCCGCCCATTGCTCCATCAACCGCAGCGCGCGATACCACAGCGCGTTGATTTCGACCGGCTTGCCGATGCGCGGCGTGACCACCCAATCGCCGGCTTTGGCATCCATCCATGTCAACTGCACGCCAGCCTCGCCAGCGTAGAGCAGTCCATCGGCAGGATCGACGTGAATGTGATAGCGCGTGCCCTTGACGTGCCAATCGACGATCGACGCGAGAATCGGAGAGAGGTCGCGCAGCAACGCGTCATCCTGAGTCGCATCGAGATAGCGCGCGATCGCGTGAAAATACCACAGCGTTGCATCGACCGTGTTGTATTCAACCGGCGCGGCGTCGACGCCGAGATCGGGAAAGCGGTTCGGCAGCATCCCCTGATCGACGTAGCGCGCGAACGCCAACAGAATGTCTTTGGCTTCGGCGTGACGACCGGTGAGAAGCGTCAGACCTTCCAGCGCGATCATCGTATCACGTCCCCAATCGCCGAACCAATGGTAGCCGGCAATGACCGTGTGGAGCGACGCATTGTCCACCTGACGTTGCACGATGAATTGGTCCGCCGCGACGAACAATTGCTTTTCGAAATCGCCGACCGCGTGCTTTGCCGCCGCGTCCTGGCGCGCCCGCGCGCGCTGGAATGACGTCGCCGCGTCGCGGTCGACCATCGCCGCGGTCTCGGTCGTCGCGATGACCGTGAGCGATTCGCCCGGCTGCAAGCGCGCGCGCAAGAGACCGGGCAAGTTCAAATCTTCGACCGAATCCAAGCCGCGCTCCTGTTCCACACGATGGCGAAACCGCCAGTACCACAAATCGAGCGGGGAGAAATTCGCGGCAGGCGTCGTGATCAATCGCAGCGGCGTTGCCACCGGGTACGCTGTGAGCGCGACCTCGCCCTCGTGCTGTTCCAACCCAAAGTGCCACTCGATCGAACCGCGCACCTCGGTGTGAAAATCGCGATAGGTGCACAGCGGCAGCAGCGTCAGTTGAATCGGTTCGGACGCCGCGTCGAGCGTGTAGCGGATGTACGTGGTATTTTGCCCGTGCTCCATCCAGATCGTTTTCGATAATTGGAAACTGGCGGCGCGATAAACGAACGTGGGAATCATTCCGTCCAGTTCGACGCGCTCCAAGAATAGATAGCCGTCCGGGTAAATCGTGCCGCTTTCGTACTCGTTCGCGCCGAGACGGTACGTTGTTCCGCCCACTTCGACTTCTTCGTCCAGTTTGGAGAGCATCACCGTGCGCGCCGCCGGCGGCTTGAGCGCGGCGACGAGCAAGCCGTGGTAGCGCCGCGTGTTCGCGCCGGTGATCGTGCTGGACGCGTAGCCACCCAGTCCGTTCGTCACGATCCATTCGCGCGTCAGCGCTTGGCTGAGGTCACAACAGATTTCGCGGGGGATGATCAGCATGCCGAGAGTATACAACACATCAAATCAAAAGTAAACGAGCCGGAGTTAAGATCATTTAACCCTCAAAGCATTGACACTCCAACGCAGCGTGTGGTAGAATAGGTGCAATTAATTCTGGCGTGGGGAATCGAATTCAGATGCCAATTGTAGGACAGATGTGATGTTTGCATCTCCTGCAATTGGCTTTTTTCTTTACAAGGGATGCATGAGAATGAAACAGTTACTTTGTGCCTCCAGACTTGAACCCAAGCCCTCGCGATGCGCGTTCGTTCTCTACCCCCAACGTTGTCCTGATCTTCCCAGCCCCGTCTTCCTGCCACTGATCCTGCGCGGGCATTGAACGGCAAAAGGAGAATTAGCATGCATATTCCCAACTGGCTGATGTGCCTACTGGCGATTGTCATGTTGCTATTAACTAGCTGCCAATCTGCGCCACCTACGCCGCCAATAGTTACGACGTGTTCTGAAGTCACGCCAACACGCGCCATAGATGCGCAATCACCGCTTGTGCCCCAAGTCGTGGGAACCGTCAAAGTGAAAATAGAAGGCGGCGATGGCGTCGTCGCCGTGAATCAATGCACCGGATATGTGTATGTTGCCGGCTCTTGGCACATCACGGTATTTAAGGGAGCAGAGATTATCGGCGAAATAGCGACGAAAGCAAAAGACATAGTCAGTATCGCGGTCGATGAAACAGCGAACTTGCTCTATGCGGTGGATGGATATGGAGATAGCGTGACAGTTATTCGTGGGACAGAAGTTATAGGAAATGTGCCAACGGTAGGGCGGAATCCCACCAGTATCGCCATCGAACCCCACAGCCAATTTGCCTATGTCGTCAGTGGCTACAAAAGTCGCCCCCTCCGGGATGTTGAAGGCAATATCTTAGTCATCAGCGGAACGAAGGTGATAGGTGATATCGCGTTAGGGCAAGTATTTCCCAATCATGTTGTGGTAGACCCAGTAGGCGGCTACATCTATGCTGGCGGTGTTGGAGGCAATGTAGTAGTCCTTAAAGGATTACAAGAGATTAACCGCTACCAATTGACGGATCATGATCTGGTGGCGATGGATGTCAATCCGCACACCGGCGAGGTCTATATCCTCGGTCACGAAATCCTGTATCGGTTTAAAGAGGGCAAGTTGATTGACTTGCTAGAGTTGGTCCCTTTGGGTGCCACTTGGCATATCCGCGTGCAGCCCATTACGGGAGACGTTTACATACCCTATGGCGGACGCCCCGGAGAACCGGGCAAATCCCGCATGAAGATTGTGCGGGAGATGAAAGAGATTGGCGATGTTGAAGTGGGCTTGTCGCCAGCCCATTTAGATATCGATCCAGTGACGGGAAATGTCTACGTGGCGAGTTTTGATGCGGATGCGGTGACTGTGGTGAACGGTGTTAAAGTCTTGGCAACGATCAACGTGGGATGGTATCCGTATGGCATTGGGGTCAATCCCGCGAATGGTTGGGTGTATGTTGTCAATACTGTTGATGGCACAGTGACGATCTTGGGGTATCCTCAACTGAAGCCATACCCGTAGCCACGCGCTTTGCCCTCAAGCCCATCGCATGATACAATGCGTCGCGTGTCCACCGTCTATCTCGCGCTCGGCGCGAACCTGGGCGACCGCGAACAGAATCTGCGTGCCGCGCTCGCGCAAATTCGCACGTTCGTTCAAATCACGCGCGTCTCGTCGATTTACGAAACGGAACCGTGGGGCGTGCGCGAGCAACCGTGGTTCCTCAATCTCGTCTGCGCGGGGACGACGACGCTCTCGCCGGTCGATCTCCTGCGCCGCGCCAAGAAAATCGAAAACGAAATGGGGCGCGCCGAAGGTATTCGCTTCGGACCGCGCCCCATCGATATCGACATCCTCATGTACGATCGGCTCATCGAACTTTCGCCCGCACTGACCATTCCGCACCCGCGCCTGCACGAGCGCGCGTTCGTCCTCGTGCCGCTCGCGGAAATCGCGCCCGACCTCGTACACCCGCGTCTCCGCGTCACGATCCGCGCGCTCCTCGCGCGGCTGGAATCGACCGACGGCGTCCGCCTCTATCGATCGTTCGACTAACACAAAAACCCGTCCTCTCCCAGAAGACGGGTTTCTCATCGACTCTATTTGCCGTTCGCCATAAAGAAATCGATCCAGTGCGCGAATTCAGCCACCGAATAGCTACCGCGGATGCGAATGCGGCGGAGCTCGTAGATGTTCGCGGTGCTCTGCAGCGTGCCCTGAATCTCCGTCGTCGCGCCGAGATAACCGCCTGACCGCAGTACCGAGATCGTCCGCAAGTCGAACTTGCCGGACGGATAGCAGAACGACTTGACCGGCGTGCCGATGCGCGATTCGATCATCAACTTGGAGCCGTCGATCTCGGTGACCTGATACGCGCGCGGCTTGCCGTACAGGTCGACGTGATCGAGCGTGTGCGACCCGATCTCCATCCCTTCAATCGCCATCTCTTCGACCTGGTCCCAGGTCAGATAGCCGGGTCTGTTGTCGTCGATAAACTGCGTGATGATGAAAAAGGTCGCGGTGAATTTGTACTTGCGCAGGATCGGCAGCGCGTTCTGATAATTGTCGACGTAACCGTCGTCAAACGTGAGCACGATGGGCTTGGGCGGCAGCGCGGGCGTCCCGTGCAGCAGATAACTGGTCAGGTCTTGTACGCGAATCGTGTGGTACCCTTGCGCGGCGAGGTACGCCATCTGCGCGGCAAAGTTATCGGGAGTCACCGAAAGATCGAGGCGGTATTTGTCAGCGTCCGGCGGTGGAACACTGATATAGTGGTACATCAGAATCGGCACGCGCGCCACGCGCAAATTGGGATCGCGCGTCGGCAGCGGCGTAGGCGTGATGGTCGGCGTGAGCGTGGGCGTTGGGGTCTCGGTCGGCGTATTGGTCGGGGTAGCGGTTGCCGTCGGAGTGGCAGTATTCGTCGCGGTGGGCGTCGCCGAAGGAATAATCATCCCCGCAATTCGAACGACTGGCGACTGACCGCTCGGACCGAACGACAAACCCGCCAGAAGCAGGACCACCGCGACCGGCGCGGCGATGAAGAACCGTTTCAACTTCATTTGAAGCGCAGTATAGCACAATTAGCCAAAAATCAAAAGTCATCCAGCCGCCGGCTCTCCTCCGATTTTTCCGCGCCGTTCCCATTCGTCGGCAGCAGAAAGACGTGCGGCACGCTGGCATACGCCGGGTGCGCCTGGACCAGCACGGACGCGCCAAAGACCTTTTCCACGCGCTCTTTCGATAACACCTCGCGCGGCGCGCCTTCTGTGACGACGCGTCCCTCGTTCAGTAGCACCAATCGATCGAAATACAGCGCCGCCAGGTTCAAGTCGTGCATCGTCGCCAGGACGGTCAGCCCGCGCTCGCGGTTCAGTTTATGCACGAGTTCCAGCACCTCGATCTGATGATTGATGTCGAGATGCACCGT